>NZ_JBFBAS010000011.1:0-195214 GCF_040682335.1 Streptomyces sp. NPDC051219 | reverse complement strand
CCCGATCTACCTATCTCTGCCCGGCCGCCGCGGGGGGTTGCGCCGGCGCCCGGCGCACGGGGGTGCCCGGGGCGCCGCCCCCCACTTCGCCGCGTGCCGGTGGCACGCGGCTTCCCCCGTCCGGCCCGCCCCCGTGGCGGCACGGCGTACGCACCCCCGTGACGTACGCCCTGCCTCCATCAACTTTATTTTACGGGCCACAGGCAATATGCCGAGCGGGTCGCTCTTCTGTCAAGCAGACTTTACGTTGCCCGGGTGGGTATCCTCGCCCGTAAACTTCGAGAGAACACGGCCGCCGTCGGCGACCCGCAGTGCCGGCCGCAAGGGGGATCGAGTGAACAGGGCGACTCCGGCAAGCCGGCGCACCATCGCACAGAAGCTCGATCATCTGATCGGCACCATCCACCCCCATGACCGTGGTCCGCTCAGCTACATGGAGATCGCGGAGGGGATCAAGAAGAAGGCCGGGCCGGACGGCCCCACCGTGTCGCACGCCACCATCCAGAAGATTCGCAAGGGCGAGATCGTCGATCCGAAGGTGAGCACGCTCACCGTGATCGCGGGCTTCTTCGGCGTTCCGGTGACGTACTTCTTCGACGACGCCGTCGCCAGCCGGGTCGACGCCAAGCTCGCGAAGATCAAAGAACGCGTCGAACTGACCCGCGCCCAGCGGGAGCTGGCGGAAGTCCTGGAGAACGGTGACGTTCGCGACGTCGCGGTACGGATGAACGGCCTGTCCGTCGGCAGCCTGCGCGCCATCCGCGGCGTGATCGACCAGGCGCGCAAGCTCGAAGGCCTCCCCGAGTCCCCCGGCGGAACGCCGGCCTCCGGGCAGCGCGACGAGTTCTAGACCGTTATAGACCCTGTTCGGGCGGCACCTCTGGGGCGGCGATCTCCAGCGGTCCCCGATTTCCGCCACCACCAGTGCCGTTCGGGCCTTATGTGCAGATTTGTCAATTGACCGAAAAGCAGCGGCAGTCGGGGCACCCCGCCTTGAGGAACAGCTGTTCCGTCACCTAGGATCCGAGCCGGGGATTTCATTCGCGACAGGCTTCGAAGGGGACGGAGCGGGACTGCGCATCGGCCAGCGAGGAATGCATGTACAAGACGCGCCGCCGCGCCCGCTGTGAGGCAGTCGCCGCCACCCTCGACATTCCGCGACCTTTCGATCTCGACGTCCTTTGCGCCCGTATCGCCGCTCAGCGCGGCCGCCCTCTGCGTTTGGTCGCCCTCGAAGGCGCTCCGGACGGCAGCATGCCGTGCGGGGTCTGGGTCGCCACCAGCACCGCGGACCTGATCTTCTACGAGCCCGCGACCAGCGCCCTGCACAAATTGCAGATCGTGCTGCACGAACTCGCGCACTTGCTCCTGGGGCACGGAGCTCCGGACGCCGAGCAGCCCGCTTACGCCGGCAGGCTCTTGGGGGAGGGCGCCGGAACCGGAAACCCCGGGACCGAGAACGCCTCGACCGAGAACCTCGACGAGGACGACGACCTCGACCTCGACCTCGACCTCGAGCAGGTGCTTCACATCCTCGGCCGCACCAGCTACAGCGACGGTGAGGAGAAGGACGCGGAACTCCTGGCGACGATTCTCAGCGACCGGGTACTCACCGACGAGGCCCCGACCACTTCCGGCCAGGCCGCCGATGTCCTGGACCGGCTCAACGACGCCCTTGGCCACCCCATCCGCAACTCCCGTCCGTGAGTGTGCCCGTGGAAAACGCTGTCCTGATCCTTCTGTGGCTGGTCGCGCTGTGGCGCGGCCCCTCCGCGCTGCGCTCCTCCAAGCAGCGCACGCTGTGGGCCGCCTTCGCCGCGCTGACACTGTCCATGACGCTGCGGCGGCCGGAGGTGATGCATGCCATCGACAGCGGTACCGGCGTGAACAACCTCTCCACCCTGCTCAAGCACTTCCTGGGTATCACCGCCGCGGCCGCCGTACTGGAATTCGTGTACGTGATCACGCGTCCCGAAGGCCGCAACGGGGCCCGGCTGCGCCTGTGCGCCGCGGCCGCCACCATGGTCGCGCTGACCGTTCTGTTCGCCTTCATGCCCCGGGAGACCGAGGCCGAGGAATTCTTCGAGAGCAGCGCCGGCTCCGGGACCGCCACGGTCTACCTGATGGTCTGGTTCACCTACCTGGGCACCGCGATGGCCTCGGCCACCTGGCTGTTCTGGGGGTCCAGTCGGCACGCCCGCGCCGGCTGGCTGCGCACCGGCCTGCGCCTGCTCGGCACCGGCACGGCGGCGGGCGTCGCGTACTCGCTGACCCGGGCGGTGTACCTGCTCCTCCGGCTCGCCGACGTCGTCGACGCCGGCAGCGACGCCGGGGTCAGCACCCTCACCGACACGATGAAGCACCTCGCCATCGGCCTGATTCTGATCGGCAGCTCCGTGCCGGCCATGGGCGTGGCCTGGCGGACGGGCCGGCACTGGCTGTACTTCAGGCGGCTGGCCCCGCTGTGGACGGACCTCACGGCGGCGGTCCCCGAAGTGGTGCTGGGCGAGGAACTGCGCCGCCGGGAGCTCCAGATGCGTCTGCACCGCAGGGTCGTCGAGATCCGCGACGCGATCCTCGCGCTCCAGCCCTACGCGTCCGCCGAACTGCGCGACCGCGCCGAGGCGGCTACGAAGCACCCTGCTGCCGCCGATGCCTGCTGGGTCGAGGCAGCCCGCCGCGCCAAGGTCGCCGGCCACGCACCACTCACCGACGTGCAGCGGCGGGACACCGCGGCGGGCGACGAACTCGACCTGGACGCCGAGGCCCGGTGGCTCTGGCAGATCGAGACCGCGCGCCGGGGAGACGTCGTACGGCAATTCGCCGTCGCCGGCCCGGACACCTCGCACCCGTCCGCGTCCCCGCGTCTCATGTCCGCGCAGGACACACGCGGGCAGCAGATACCTCTTCAGGAACCGTCCCACCAGGAGACAGCACCCCAGTGACCACGACCACCGACACCTCAGCGACCGGCGAGGCCCCCGCGGCCGAGTCGCGTACCGCCCGGATCGTCACGGACGGCCTCGAACCGAAGAACTGGATCATCGCACTGACCCTTCTCGTCGGCTGGCGCGTGGACGGTCTCGTGGGGATCGGCTGGGGGCTCTTCGGCGCCACCTTCGCCGCCGTGATCCCTGTGCTGTTCATCAAGTTCGGCATCCGTCGCGGCACCTGGGCCGACCGTCACCTCGGCGTCAAACAGCAGCGCCTGGTGGTCATGGTCTTCATCATCTGCTCCGTAGTCACCGGAACGCTGCTGATGAGGATCCTGGGGGCGCCTTCGGCGATGGTCGCGCTCATCGCGGCCATGGTGGCCACCCTGGTGGTTCTCATGGTGATCACCGCGGCTTGGAAGGTCTCGGTGCACGCCGCGGTCTCGTCGGGCAGCGTCGCCATCCTCGCGCTCACCTACAGCCCCTGGATGCTGGCCCTCTACCCGGTGGTGGCCATCGTCGGATGGTCGCGGATCGCGCTCCGCGACCACACCCCGGCCCAAGTCGTCGCAGGCACCGCACTCGGGGCGCTGGTGGCCGGGGCCACCTTCGCCCTGCTGCGCTAGCGGAGGCGCAACGGCCCGGTCTTAAGGCAGATACCTTTCGACTGCCGCAGGGCCGTCCTTCTCCAGGGCCTCGCGGGCCTTCTCCAGCAGCTCCGGAGTCGGTTCCCGACCGGAGAGCATCACCAGGTCTTCCGGATCCACCGGGTGCTCCGACCCGGTGTGCAGCACGCTGTCGGGCGTGGGTCCTCCGTCAGCCTCGGGCATGGGAGCCTCCTCGCGTCTCGGTTTCTCCACGGTACGACGCCCAGGGTGCCACGGCACGGCGCGGAGCAAGGCGGTGCTAGAAATAAGAGGTGATGGAGCTTTTCAGGCGTTTTGAGCTTCACCCAGCCCGCTGGGGTCTGCGGCGCAGTGTCGCCGCCCAGGTGTTCGGCCTTCAGGTGGTGCTGGTGGTGCTGCTCGTCGTCGCCGCGACCGTCGCGCTGGTACTGCAGTCCCGGTCGGACAGCGAGCGGGACGCCCGGAACCGTTCACTGGCCGCTGCCGAGTCGTTCGCTCACGCTCCCGGCCTCGTGGAAGCCCTGCAGTCGCCCGATCCCACCGCCGAACTGCAGTCACTCGCCGAGGGAGCCCGCAGGGGCTCGAACGTCGACTTCATCGCGGTGATGTCCACGGAGGGGATCCGGTACACCGACTCCGTGCCGGAGTTGATCGGCGAGCGGGCGGAGGGCGACCTCGGGCGGGCGGTGGCCGGCGAGTCCTTCACGGAGGTCTACAAAGGCGATCCCAACGACGCCGTGCGGGCGATCGTCCCGGTGACCGAGTCCAACGGTTCCGTCGTCGGTCTGGTCGGAGCCGGCATCAAGATCGGAAACGTCGCGGACGTCCTGGATCGCCAGATGCCGCTTCTCTTCGGTGTCACCGCCGCCGCGCTGGCCGTGGCCACCGCCGGAGCCGCCGTCGTCAGCAGCCGCCTGCGGCGCCAGACCCACGGCCTGGGGCCCGCCGAGATGACTCGTATGTACGAGCACAACGAGGCCGTGCTGCACGCCGTCCGGGAAGGCGTGATCATCGTCGGGGCCGACGGCGTGCTGCTGATGGCCAACGACGAGGCGCGACGGCTGCTGGACCTGCCGGCGGGCGCCGAGCAGCGTCCCGTACAGGACCTCGGGCTCGCGCCGGAGACCGCCGCGCTACTGGCCCGCGGCACCGCCGTGACCGACGCGGTGCATCTGGCCGGAGACCGGCTGCTGGCGGTCAATGTGCGGCTCACCGAGCCCCACGGCGGGATCGGGGGCAGCGTGGTGACGCTACGGGACTCCACCGAACTGCGCGCGCTGGCCGGACGCGCCGAGGTGGCACGGGAGCGGCTCAAGCTGTTGTACGACGCCGGTCTCCAGGTCGGTACGACTCTCGACGTGGTGCGGACGGCTGAGGAACTGGCCGAGGTGGCGGTGCCCCGGTTCGCCGGGTTCGTCACGGTGGAGCTGCTGGTGCCCGTACTGCAGGGTGAGGAGCCGGTCGGAACGGCCCGCCGTATGCGGCGCACCGCGGTGCGAGGCACCCGGGAGATCTCCGCGCTCGACCCGGCCGGCACCCTGATCGATGTAGCTCCGGGTACGCCGATGGCGGCGGGGCTGGACTCCGGACGCGCGGTGCTCGAGGCGGATCTGACCATCGCGCAGGGCTGGCGGGCGCAGGACCCGCCCGGGGCGCAGAGCGCCCTGGAGGACGGGTTCCGTTCGCTGCTCACAGTGCCGCTGACAGCGCGCGGCATCGTCCTCGGCATGGTCAACTTCTGGCGGGCCGAGGAGTCCGACCCCTTCGAGACGGAGGATCTGTCGTTCGCCGAGGAACTGGCCATGCGCGCGGCACTGAGTATCGACAACGCCCGCCGCTTCACGCGCGAGCACACCACGGCCGTCACACTCCAGCGGAGCCTGCTCCCCCACACCTTGCCGCAGAACGGCGCTCTGGAGGTCGACCACCGCTATGTGCCCGCGCAGGCCGGGGTGGGCGGCGACTGGTTCGACGTCATTCCGCTGCCGGGAGCCAGGGTCGCCCTGGTCATCGGCGACGTCGTCGGCCACGGCCTCCATGCCGCCGTCACCATGGGCAGGCTGCGCACGGCAGTGCACAACTTCTCCTCGCTCGACCTGCCCCCGGACGAACTCCTCGGGCATCTCAACGACCTCGTCACGGCGATGGACGAGGTCGACGCAGCGGAGGACGAGAGCCGGCAGGTCACCGGCGCCACGTGCCTGTACGCCGTCTACGAATCCGCCTCGGGACACTGCACGCTGGCCCGCGCGGGCCATCCCGGTCCCGCGCTCGCCCGCCCCGACGGCTCGGTCGACTTCCCCGACGTCCCGGCGGGTCCGCCACTCGGCGCCGGGAACATGCCCTTCGAGGTGAGCGAGCTCCTGCTGCCGGCGGGCAGCAGCCTGGTCCTCTACACGGACGGGCTCATCGAAGAACGCGGCCGGGACATCGACGAGGGAATGGAACTCCTGCGCCACGCCCTGCGGGAACCGGCTCTCGGGCAGCGGCCGCCGCGGGAGATGTGCCAGGCCGTGTTCGACGCCCTGGCCCCCTCGCGCGGCCAGGACGACATCGCGCTGCTCGTCGCCCGCACCCGGGTGCTGGACTCCGACCGGGTCGCCCACTGGAGCGTTGAGTCCGACCCGGCCGCCGTCGCAGCCGTACGGTCCGACGTCACCCGCCGTCTTGCCGTATGGGGCCTGGACGAGCTTGCCTTCACCACCGAACTCATCCTGAGCGAACTGATCACCAACGCCATCCGGTACGGCGCCGCGCCCATCGGGGTACGGCTCCTGCTCAGCGACGTCCTCGTGTGCGAGGTCTCCGACGCCAGCAGTACTTCGCCACACCTGCGCCGGGCGGCAACGCTGGACGAAGGGGGCCGGGGGCTGTTCCTTGTAGCCCAGTTCGCCGAACGCTGGGGGACCCGGTACATCGCCGATGGAAAAATCATCTGGGCTGAACAACCGCTCGTCGTACCGGCCATGGCCGGTACGACCCGTTAGGGTCTGTGTTCCGAACAGAGCGCACGTCGGCCGCTCCCCCGTTCGAACCGCATCTTTTTCTGTTAGCGGACGAGGGCCGGACGATCTCCCAAGTGTTGGAGGCAGTCGGCTCGGGCCGAGGAAACAGGGTGGGCAGGACATGAACAGTGACCACGGGGCCGCACTGGTGAGTGCGGCGCAGACCGGTGACCAGCGGGCGCAGGACGAGCTCGTCGCCGCCTATCTACCGTTGGTGTACAACATCGTCGGCCGGGCGCTGAACGGTCACGCGGATGTCGACGACGTGGTTCAGGAGACCATGCTGCGCGCGCTCGACGGGCTGCCCGCGCTGCGGACGCCGGAAAGCTTCCGGTCCTGGCTGGTGGCCATCACCATGAACCAGATCCGCCGCCACTGGCACACGCACCGGTCGGCGCCGCCGACCGGTGGACTGCAGGACGCCCACGACGTCGCCGACCCGGGCGCCGACTTCGTCGACCTGACCATCGTGCAACTCGGTCTGTCCGGCCAGCGACGGGAAGCGGCCGAGGCCACCCGCTGGCTCGACCCCGACGACCACGCACTGCTGTCGCTGTGGTGGCTGGAGGCCGGGGGCGAACTCACGCGCGCGGAGGTGGCCGCCGCCCTGGAACTCACCCCCCAGCACACCGCAGTGCGGGTCCAGCGGATGAAGGCCCAACTGGAGTCGGCCCGCGTGGTGGTGCGCGCCCTGTCCTCGGCGCCGCTGTGCGCGGAGCTGAGGCCGGTGCTCGCGGCCTGGGACGGCGTACCCTCGGCGCTCTGGCGCAAGCGGTTGGCCCGACATGCCCGGCAGTGCGCCGTCTGCTCCGGACACTGGAGCGGTCTGGTTCCGGCCGAAGGGCTGCTCGCCGGTCTCGCTCTGATCCCCGCGACCGCTTCCCTGCTGCGCGGTACGGGCGGCGGCGCGGGTCTCAATGCCGACCTGGTGGCTGCGATCGGCTCGCCCGGCGGCGGCACGGGGGGCGGGCGCGGACCCGAATCGAGGAGCGGCCGCCGCCATCGCCTGCGCCGTCGGCGCCGGGTGAGCGCGGCGGCGGCGGGAATCGTCGTGGTCGTCGGCGCGGCGGGGGTCGTCCGGCTCTCCACGGGCGACGCCGACACGGAACGGGCACAGGCGGCATCCGCGTCGGAGTTCGCCTCAGCGGCTCCCGCGAGCACCGGCACTCCGTCGGCGACAGCCACCGCTTCCCCGAGCCCCGCGGTGGCGCCGGTCAAGAAGCCGGTGAAGTCGCCCACGCGGGAGAAGCCCTCGCCGAGCCCCACTCCGGCCACGACCGCGGAGCGCGCGGTGTCCCCGGAAGACAAGGGTGGCTCGAAGCCGGGCACGGTCCAGAAGGTCATCGCCCTGATCAACAAGGAGCGGGCCAAGAAGGGCTGCGGGCCGGTGAGATCCAACAAGCGGTTGAAAAAGGCCGCTCTGCGCCACTCCAAGGACATGGCGGCCCGTGACTTCTTCGACCACACCAACCCCGACGGGGTCGACCCCGGTGAGCGCATCACCGCGGCCGGCTACGAGTGGAGTACGTACGGCGAGAACATCGCCCGGGGCCAGCGGAGTCCGGCCCAGGTGATGGACGCGTGGATGGACAGCCCCGGCCACCGGGCCAACATCCTCAATTGTTCCTTCGAAGAAGTGGGAATCGGTATCCACCGGGGCTCCGGCGGACCGTGGTGGACGCAGGCGTTCGGAGCCCGCTGATCCTCCCGCAGCTCCGCCCCGGCCTTCTGAGGTGCGCGGCACGGTCGCTCTGGAGCATCCTGGCTGTGTGACCCTGTACGGCGCTGCCGGGCGTCGCACCTCGCCGCCGGAGAGCGGGACGGCGCCCGGGACAGCCAACAGCAGCGGCCGAGTTCCGGACGAACTCGGCCTGGTGCTCGCACAAGCCGCCGTACAGGCGATTCATGCCGTCGGAGGCAGCTCCGGCGGCGTCTACCTGCGCTCCGGGACCCCCGGTCTGCTCAGGCTCGCGGTACTCGTGGGACTGCCCGGGCCGCTGTTCCGTCCGTGGTGGCGCATGCACATCAACAGGCCGTTCCCGGTGGCCGAGGCCTACCGCTCGGGGCACGCCGTCCACCTCGCCGACGCCCAGGAGGCCATGCGGCGGTTCCCCCAGCTCATGGCCGGCCTGCCGTTCCCCTTCGGTTCGCTGTACGCCCCGGTGCGCAGCGACCGCGACAAGTTCGGCGTGCTGGTGGTGCTGCGCCCGGCCACGCCCGGTATCCCGGTCGACCACGGCGACCGGCGCCGGCTGGACCACGGCGCGAAACGACTCGGTGCCGCACTCGTGGAACTCTCCGCGGACGGCACGACCGTCGAATGGGACGGCGAACCGGTTCTGGTGCAGATGCCCGCGGCGACCGCCCAGCCGGTCCGGATGGGCCACTTCGACTGGGATGTCGACAGCGGCGCTCTGACCGGCGACGACGATCTCTGCGCGATCCTCTCCATCGACCCGTCGGGCTTCCCGTGCACCATCGGGACCATGTCGTCGCAGGTGGCGCCGGAGGATGTGTACGGACTGTGGACCGTCGCCCGGCAGGCGGCCGAGTCCCTCCGGCCGGTGGCGCGCCGGATCCGCCTGCTCGGTCCGGACGGCCATGCCCGCCCGGTGGTGCTCTCGTGCCGCCGCGCGCCGCCGGGCGGCGGTCCGGGCCGCCGGCTGACCGGTCACCTCGTGGACCTGGGCGCCGGGCCGATCGCCGCCGAGGCACCGGACCGGCTGCCGGAGGGCATCTTCTCCCTCGACCGCCTCGGGCGCGTCACCTACGTCAACCACAGTGCGGCCTGTCTGCTCGGGCAGACCCGGCCCGAGCTGATGGGACGCGTGCTGTGGGATGCCCTGCCCTGGTTCGTCCTCCCCGCCTACGAGGACCACTTCCGGGCGGCGCTGATCTCCCACGACCCCGTCCACTTCCTGGCCCGCCGCCGGCCGGAGGCGTGGCTGTCGGTGTCGCTCTATCCGGGCCACGACGGCCTGACCGCCACGGTGACGGCTGCGGAACAGCCCGGCCACCCGACGGGGTCCGTCGAGAGTGCGGGGCCCGGGCTGGACTCGTCGGCCGACCGGGCTGCGGCGCTGTACCGGCCGGTCGCCCTGGCCATCGCCCTGACGGAGGCCGTCACCGCACGTCAGGTGTCCGCGGTGGTCACGGAGGAGCTGTTGCCCGCTTTCGGCGGCCGGCAGCTGGCCATATACGTGCTGAGCGAGCGGCACCTCTACCTGGCCTGGGAGACGGGTTTCCCGAAGGGCTTCCTCGACCGCTTCGACGGCGTCGCGCTCGATGCCCGGCTGCCCGGCGTCGAGACTCTCACCACCGGGAACCCCCTCTTCTTCGAGTCCATGGAACACCTGGCCGCCGCGTACCCCGGAATCCCCCTGGACGCCCATGTCGGGGCCAGGGCGTTCCTGCCCCTGATCGCCTCCGGGCGCCCCGTCGGCTCGTGCATCCTCGGCTTCGACAGGCCGCGCAACTTCAGCCCCGAGGAGCGCGCGGTCCTCACCGCCCTCGCCGGTCTCATCGGGCAGGCTCTGGAGCGGGCCCGGCGTTACGACACGGAAGCGGCGCTGGCCCGCGGTCTGCAGGACGCCCTGCTGCCGCACCGGCTGCCCGTATTCGACCATGTGGACACCGTGGGGCGGTATCTCCCCGGCACCCAGGGCATGGACGTAGGAGGCGACTGGTACGACGTCGTCGACACGGGCACGGGGCTGGCCCTCGTCATCGGCGACGTGCAGGGTCACGGAGTGTCAGCCGCCGCCACCATGGGCCAACTCCGCAGCGCCGTGCGCGCCTTCGCGCTTGCCGGGCTCGGTCCACAGCAGGTGATGGGCGGCACCAACCGGCTGCTCATCGACCTGGATCCGGGTCAGATCGCCAGTTGCTGCTACGTCGTTCTGGACCCGGCGACCGGCGCCGCGCAGGCCGTACGGGCGGGGCACCCCCAGCCCCTGCTGTGCCATCCCGACGGCAAGGCCGAGGTGCTGGACCTGACCGGCGGCGTCGTGCTGGGCGTGGCCGCCGAGGCGTCGTATCCCATTACCGAGCTGCGGCTCGAGCCGGGCGCGGTACTGGCCCTCTTCACGGACGGGCTGGTGGAGGAGGCGTGCACCGACATCGACGAGGGGATCGACCGGCTGCGCAGAACGCTCGCGAGCGTCCGCTCGGCCACGCTCACCGAAATCGCCGACCGGTTGATCCGTGAGGCCCGGCAGGCGACCGACCGGCCCGACGACATCGCACTCCTACTCGCGGCGCGCTGGGCGGACACCTCATAGACCCCCTCCCAGAGCGGCGAGAACATGCCGGATGCACCATTTCGCCCGAACAGTCTTACGATCAAACGGGACCCAACGCGACGAGGGAGCAGTCATGGGACAGGCAAAGGACTATGAACTGGTGTTCGGAGGCGCGGACCGTCCGGGCTCGGCCGGCGAGGATCTGGTGGTCGTGCACCGGAGCGACCGGACGGGGCCGGGCGGGCATCCCGTTTACGTCGACGACACCGGAATCGTTCAGGCGGAGATCAGCGACCGCTCGGAGGTGCGGATGATCGCCAGCGGCGGCCACCAGCAACTCCCGGCCGCGGTACAGGCCCGCCCGGTGGACTAGGGTCTCTCGCTCGGATCCTGTCGGCCTCGCGCTGATCCGAAAGGCACTTTCACGACTCTTCCTCGTTCAGTCCGCTGGCCTCCGCGATTCCGCGCAGTGCGCTGTCCTCCGCGCGGCGGCTGCGTGCCCACTCGCGCAGTTCTTCGAGTTTGGCGGGGTCGCCGGCGGTCTCGGCATCCACCATGGCGCGGACGGGATGCCCCGCGTCGTCGACGTCGACCTGGACGAACTGCTGGTCCATCCTTCCGGTCAGCGCAATCGTGATCACGGTGGCCACTTCGTCTCTGAGGGCCGGTGTCACCTTGGCATCGTCGTCGCCCAGGTCGATGTCGATCGTCCCGGTCTCGTGTGCGGAGATGGCGGCCAGGGTCGGGCGGATCATCCTCATCAGCAGTCCGAACTCCTCGGCGGACATACGCGCACGAAGCGTGTCCACGTACAGGAGTACCGGATGGGCGCCCTCGGGCTGCGGCTCGTTGTCCATCACCGCAGCCTGCCCGGGTGAACGGTGTTAACCCCAGGTCCACGGGCCCCTTCACCCGGACCGCCCATCATCTGACCTGCCGGACCGGCGTGTCGTCGCCCACAGGGGCCCGCCGGGCACGCCCGACCGCAGGGACGCGTCACCGCCGCACAGGCCGCCCGGAGCCGGCGAGGAGCCCGGGCGAGTAGAGCACGCTGACCGCCGCGCCGGCCTGCTCCGGCAGCCAGGGTGTCCGGGACGGTCCCGGCCGGCAGCAGCGGAGCCACGTCCGCCGGATCTGCGGTCCAGTGCAGGAAGGCGAGGTCGCGTCACGACTGCGCGAGCAGGGGGTGGGGCATGGAGCGCGGCGGGTCAGGCGTGATGGATTCCGGCACGCAGGGTGAGAGGGGCACCTTGCCGGCATCACACCAGCGCGCGCCACACGACGGTTACCAAGAGTTTCGGGACGCGTTCTGGAATGATGACCGGACCCGCGCCCCCGGGGTGCGGGTCCGATCAGAGGAGAGATGATGTCCAGTCGGTTCGAGGCGACGGTCGAGATCAACCGACCGATCGGAGAGGTCTTCGCCTTCCTCGCCGACGGCGAGAACGATCCGAAGTTCAGCCCCAGGGTGCTGGAGATCGCGAAGACGACGGACGGGCCGACCACGGTGGGCACGGTCTACGCCAGCACGGTCAAGGACGCCGGGATGAAGACCCGGAGGGAGTTCAGGATCAGCGAGTTCGAGCCGCCCCGCCGAATCCGCTGGACCGAGATCTCCAAAAACCTTGTGACCGCTCGTGAGGGCGGCTACGACCTCGACTCGACCGGCGAGGGCACAACCCGCCTGAGAATCTTCAACGTCCTGGAGGGCCACGGCGTGGGCAAGCTCATCGCCGGCCTGGCTCTCGGGGCGGCGCGCAAGGACGCCGCCGCCTTCGGCCGGCGGATCAAGGCAGCCGTCGAAGCGTCCTGAGCGTCACGACGCGCTCCCCCGGCTGGTGTCGCGGCGACGCAACCCGGCCCACGGGGTGCCGCGCCGGCCGGTTTCGACCCTGTCCGCGGACCCGGCAGCTGACTCGTCGGCAGTGGTCGCGGCCCTGGACCCGGCGCCGACCGCGCGGCGGCCGTTCCCGGCGGCCGTGGGGTCGGCGGCCAGCTCCTCGAAGAGGGCGCGGGCTCGGACCAGGGTCTCGCGCAGCTCCTCCGTCCCCGCCTGTCCCTCGGAGGCCCGGCGGGCAGCCGCGTGGATCTGCCGGAAGCCGTCGACCTGGTGCGGGTGGTGCACGGAGAGCGCGGCCACGCGCGCGTCGTGCTCGTCGTCCGGGAAGCCGCGGTCACGCGCGAGGCGGACGAGCAAGCGGTCCGCGTCGGCCACCGCGTGTGCGGGCGAGTCGACGAACTTTTCCTGGATGCCCGCCCACGCGGCGACGTACTGGGTGTGCGCCTCGGTCGTCAACGGCCGTACCTCCAGGCCCTGATGAAGGCGCAGCCGCTCGCCGAGATCCTTCTCGGCCGCCTTCGTGTCGCCGTCGTGCTGGGCAACGGCCCGCTCATACTCGGGTCCGAAGTGGCGGCGCAGGTCACGGCCGCCTGGGCCGCGACGGCCGGCCGCGAGGGGCCGTGCGGCGACCAGAGCGAGAATGAGCACCGCGACGACGACCAGGATGATGATGACGCCGGTGGACATGACAGGCCTTCCGGTGAACGACCCCGCGCGCTGCGGGCTGACATCTCCCGTGTAGCCGCGGCGGGCGCGGTCAAACAAAAGTCCTTCGCGGGCGGGCACTTCGCGTACTGCCACGAGCCGGTCAAGCCGCGGGCACTGCGCTGCTCGAGGGAGGCTCGGCCGCGGCCGACCGACCGCCTCGGAGGCAGTCATGGGTACGCGTCGCACCTCGCTGCCGGGAGACGGCACACAGTACGACTTCACCACCGAGACCGGCCGGCACATCTCCGTGGTCGTCCACAACGACGGCCGCCACTTCCTCGGCTTCTACGACGCCAACGCCCCTGACGCATGCGTCCTCACCGTGCCGCTGTCGTCCGAGGAGGCGCCGCCCTCGCGCAGCTGATCGACCCGACGCGGATATGGCCGGCGATAGACCACAGCCGGCACGGGGAGGCACGGATCGACTCCACCATCACGGCGAACGTCGAACTGGTCCGCTCCCGCCTCGCCTCGGAGCCCGACCTCGCCGGCAAGGTGGCCGCCGGTGACCTGGCGATCGTGGGAGCGAGATACGAAATCCATTCGCAGCTCGTCCGCGCGCTGCCACGGACCGGCGGCTGACGCCCTCTGGTACGGGCCGGGGGTTCCGCGATGTGATGAGGCCATGACCACTGGAACACCTCAAGTCGCCGTGCCGGTCCCCGGTCCGCGCCGGCTGCCGGGCCTCGGCAACCTGCCCGCCTTCGCCCGCGATCCGCTCGGCTTCTTCACCCGGCTGCGTGCCTGTGGCGACGTGGTCGAATGGCGGCTCGGACCGCAGCGCGCCCTCTTCCTCTCCCGGCCCGAGCACATCGGTGAGCTCCTCACCGGCATCGAGACCGTCTTCCGCCATCCCGAACTCGGCTGGGCCTTCAAGCTCGTACTCGGCGACGGCGTCGTCACCTCGCAAGGTCCGGCGTGGCGCCGCAAACGCGCCCTGGTCCAGCCCGCCGTGCGCCCGCGCCAGGTCCGCTCGTACGCGCGGACGATGACCGAATGTGCCACCGAGCTGGCGCAGGGGTGGCAGTCCGGTCAACTCATCGAGGTGCGGCGGGAGATGCTGGCACTCACTCAACGCATCGCCGTACGCACCCTCTTCGGCGGGGACACCGCGGGGCGCGAGGACGCGATCGGGCCGGCCATGGACGTTGCCCAGCGCGCCATCGGTGACGAGTTCCGTGGCCTCACACTGTTTCTCCCCGCCTGGATCCCCACTCCCGGGCGCCGCCGCCTCAAGGCCGCTGTCAACGTCATCGACCGTGAGGTCGCGCGGGTGACGCGGCAGCGGCGCCGGATGACGGAGGAGCGGGACGACCTGCTGAGCCGGCTGCTGGCCGCGCGCGACGAGAACGGCCTGCCGCTCACCGACAAGGAGGTCCGGGACGAGGCTGTCACCCTCTACATAGGCGGCCATGAAACCACCGGCACCACACTGACCTGGGCCTGGTATCTGCTCTCCCGCAACCCCGGTGCTCGTGCCCGGCTGGCGGAGGAGCTCGAGCGGGTGCTCGCGGACCGCGCGCCGGGGTTCGACGACCTGGCCCAGCTGCGCTGGACCGAGCAGGTGATCAAGGAGACCTTGCGCCTCTACCCGCCCGTGTGGCTCATGACCGGTATCGCCAAGGAAGGCTCGACACTGGGCGGACGGCCCGTCGGGGAAGGCACCGTGCTGTGGTCCAGCCAGTGGAGCACGCACCGCGACCCCCGCTGGTTCCCTGACCCCGAGGCGTTCCGGCCGGAGCGGTGGGACCCCGGCGCCTCCCCCACCGTCCCCGACCACGCCTGGTTCCCCTTCGGGGGAGGCTCCCGTGCCTGCCTGGGGGCCAGGTTCGCCATGGTCGAGGCCGTGCTCGTGCTGGCCACTCTCGCCCGGCGGTTCCATCTGGACACCGGCCCTGACGACATCCCGCCCAGGACAGGACTCACGCTCCAGCCGGGACGCACGATCCGCGCCTCAGTACAGCCGGTCTGACCCCCGGCCGATGCCTATACGCTGGCCGGCAGACCGATCCGTCATCTCCTGCACGCCGGAGGAGCGCCCGTTGTCCGAGCAGACTGCCGATCCGCGTCCCACGCTGGAGGCCGTGGCCGAGCGGGCCGGCGTCTCGCGTGCCACGGTCTCCCGTGTCGTCAACGGCGCCGCGGGGGTACGGGCCCCGGTCGCCGAACGTGTCCGGCAGGTGGTCGAGGAACTCGGCTATGTTCCGAACCAGGCCGCCCGCAGCCTCGTCACGCGCCGCCAGAACGCCGTCGCCGTCGTGATCGCCGAGCCCGAGACCCGGGTGTTCGCGGACCCCTTCTTCGGCCAGCAGCTGCGGGGCATCAGCAAGGAACTCACCGCGCACGACGCGCAGCTGGTGCTGCTCCTGGTCGAGGGGCCCGCCGACTACGAGCGGGTCGGCCGGTATCTGGGGGGCGGCCATGTGGACGGCGCGCTCGTCTTCTCCCTGCACATCGACGACGCGCTGCCCGTGATCATCCGCCGGGCCGGTGTCACCACCGTATTCGGCGGCCGGCCCAGTTGGCCCGAGGTGGGCGACGGTGGCGAGGAGGCGCGCTATGTCGACTGCGACAACCGGGGCGGGGCGCGTGAGGCCGTACGCCATCTGCTCTCGCTCGGCCGCGAACGCATCGCCCACATCACCGGGCCCCTCGACCAGACCTCGGCGGTCGACCGGCTCGACGGCTTCCGGGACGTGCTGGCCGACGCGGACCCGCGACTGATCGCGACGGGCGACTTCACACCCGCCGGCGGGGGACGGGCGATGCGTGAACTGCTGGACCGCTGCCCCGAGCTCGACGGGGTGTTCGCCGCGTCGGATCTGATGGCCTCCGGTGCGCTGCGCGTCCTGCGCGAGTACGGGCGCCGGGTTCCGGACGATGTCGCGGTAGTCGGGTTCGACGACATGCTGCCGGTGGCCGAGCAGACCGATCCCCCGCTGACGACGGTGCGTCAGGACATAGAGGACATGGGCCGGCTGATGGCGCGGCAGCTGCTGCTGCGGCTTGCTCCTCGCGACAGGGACGAGCCTGCCCCGGGCCTCGCGTCCGCCATCATCACGCCGACCCGCCTGGTGCGCCGGGCGTCCGCCTGAGGGGCGGCGCGCCCGGCGCGGGCGTACGTCGGTCAGGAACCGACACGCACGGTGAACCGGCGCGGATTGCCGTCGTGGGCGGCGCCGGACACGTCGGGCTGTCCGTCCGGTCGTACGTCGTCGTACGGGAAGGCGTACCCGATCGGCGTGTTGGCGTGGAGCACACGCGAGAAGTGATTGGTGACCGGATCGCGGTAGTAGTCGGCGGTAGTGGCCCCGTTCGGCTGGTCGGGGTGGGTGAGCAGGGTGCTGCGGTTGAAGCCGGCGGCGAGCCGGGCCAGCAAAGCCTTCTTGTCGTCCGGGTCGCCCGGGTTGTTGGCGAACGGGCCGTGGTTGCAGGTGAAGATGTCCTTCGAGGTGGGCTTCGGGAAGCTGTGCCCGCCGGTGAAGGTGAGCGTGTCCCCGCTGACGCGGCCGCGCAGGACGCCACGGCCGCCCTGGAGGTCGATGCGCAGGTCCGTGGTGCGGTACTTGTTCCAGACCTGGTTGATATAGCTGTTCCAGGAGTCGCGGAAGGGCATCTGGTCCGGGCGGTCGAAGTACGGGGCCATGAGGTTCTGGGGTGAGATCACCCGCAGTACGGCCCCGTTCGGGCCGCGGAGCACCAGCTTGTCCCAGGGCTTTCCGTCGCGGGCGGACTGGCTCACCAGCCCGTCGGCGATCCTCTGCAGGGCGCCCGCGGGCAGCGGCGCGACGGTGTGTGTGGCGTCTCCCTGGAGGGTCAGTCCGATGGGGAGGGCGGTGACCAGGTCGACGTAGCTGATGTTGGCGTACAGCTGCTGCGGGTTGAAGGTGAACTCGCAGAACGACCAGGTGCGGCCGTAGTTGGGGTCGGCGGGGGTGGCGAATGCCGGCTCGACCAGGGAGGGGCCCGGGTTGAGGAAGAAGTCGAGTTTGCCGTCGCGGACAAAGTAGACGCGGGCGCCGAACATCTGGGGCAGGGTCAGTACGACCGGCCCCGCGCCCGCGGCGCGCAAGGGGATGGCGCAGTCGACCGGGAGGGGTGTCTGGGGCTGCGCGGGTGATTCCGGCCGGTAGACGCCGCCGTTTGCCCGCAGCAGTACCCAGCGGCCGGACCCCTGCTCGTGGCCGGTGACGTACGCGTTGACGTTGCCCGGCAACGACTTGTTCTCCAGGGCAAGTTCACAGGTGGGGGGCGCCGCCGTCGCGTGCGGGCTGAGGGCGCTGCCCCAGGCGGGGTAGGTGAGGGCGGTCGCGGCGGCGGCCGTGCCGGTCAGTAACGCTCTGCGCGATATCACGAAGTCTCCCGGTGGTGTGGGGGGCGCAGGAGACAGCGGGTGCCGGGGGACGCCTCCTGCGGTGCGCACCACTGTTCCCAGGTCCGCGGGAGGCGTCAAGAGATGTAACTGAGAGCGCTCTCAGAATCTCGGATCCTTTACAATTCGGCGCCGGTCAGCGCATCTTCTCGGCCGCGCTCCGGATCGCCTCGCGGATACGGAAGTAAGTGCCGCAGCGGCAGACGTTCGCGATCGCGTCGATGTCCGCGTCCGTCGGGTTCTTCGTACGTTTCAGCAGCGCCACCGCGGCCATGATCTGGCCGGGCTGGCAGAAGCCGCACTGGGCCACGTCCTGCTCCAGCCATGCCTCCTGCACGGGGTGCAGACGCTCGCCGTCGGCGAGGCCCTCGATGGTGGTGACGTCACGGCCGGCCGCCTCGGAGACCGGCACGACACACGGCCGTACCGCCTCGCCGTCCAAGTGGCTGGTGCAGGCCTTGCAGACGTCAATGCCGCAGCCGTACTTGGGCCCGCGGATGCCGAGCAGGTCACGCAGGACCCACAGCAGGGGCAGGTCGTCGGGCGCGTCGACGGTGACGGACTGCCCGTTGACGGTGAAGGTGTGGGACGGCACAGAGGGGCTCCTAGCGCGGGAACGGAGTGAAGTCGACGTCGAAGTCGACCGGGAACCGGCGGGGCCGGGTGCCGGTCGCCCGGGCGTACGCGTTCGCGATCGCACCGACCGCCGCAGGCACACCCAGCTCGCCCGCGCCGCCCGGCTCACCGGTGGCGGGCAGCACGAAGATCCGGACCTCGGGTGGCGAGTCCTTCTGCCGGGCGTAGTGGAATTGCGAGTAACTCCCCTCCAGAGGAAGTCCTTTGTCGATGTGCAGCCCTGCCCGGAGGGTAGTGGAGATGGCGTCGGTCAGCCCGCCGAGCAACTGCGCCTCCAGCCCGCGCGGATTGACCGGCCGGCCGACGTCGACGGCGATCACCGCCTTGGTGACGCGCGTATGCCCCGGGTCCCGCGCGTCGATCTCGACGAGGCAGGCCGTGCGTGACTTGTACTCCTCGTGGAAGCCGACACCCTGGGCGCAACCGGCCGGCATGTCCCGCCCCCAGCCCCCCTCCGAGGCCACCTTGTCCAGCACGGCACGCTGCGCGGCGGTCTTGAGGAAGGCGCGCCGGAACGCCACCGGGTCCTTGCCCAGCTTCGCGGCCAGCTCGTCGACGACGATCTCCTCCGCCCCACGGGTGTTCGCCGAGTACACCGAACGCCAGGACGCGGTGGGCATCTTCAGCGGCACCTCGGTGAGTACCTGCGTGGTCAGGCCGAAGTGGTACGGCGACTTCACCGTCGTCAGGAACAGCGTCTGCGCGAAGCCGGCGTTGCCGATGCCCGGCGGCAGACTTGCCGCGGTCGCGGTGAGGATCTCCCCCAGGCCGTGCCTGAAGTCGGTCTCCACGGCGGCCACCCGGTGTTCGAAGGACAGCACCTGGCCCAGCGCGTAGGTGGCGCGGATCTTGTGGTGGGTGGCGGGGCGCATCCGACCGTGCCGCGTGTCGTCGATCCGGGACCACATCAGCCGCACCGGCCGCCCGCTGGCCTTGGACACCAGGGCGGCCTCGAGCGCCGCGTCGAAGAACAGCCGCCGGCCGAACGATCCACCGGCCTGCACCACATGCACGGTGACCTTGTCCACCGGGAGCCCGACAGCTGCCGCGATGGTCTGCTGGGCCACTATGGGGGACTTCAGTCCGGACCAGACCGTGGCCCGGTCCGTCCGTACGTCGGCGACGGCGGAGTTGGTCTCCATGGGTGCGTGGCTGACGAACGCGAAGTCGAACTCGGCGTCGAGGTGCGCCGTGAGCAGCGGGGGCACCACCAGCGGGGCGGTCGCCGCCCGGAGCCGGGAGCGGATGCCGTCGTCGGAGAGGGTGTCGACCGTGCCCGCGCCCCAGACGACGTCGAGGGCGTTCTTGCCGTCCAGGGCCTGACCGAAGGTCTCGGCGACGACGGCCACGCCGGTGGGGATGACGACGACGTCGATGACGCCGGGCATGGCACGGACGGCGGCCTCGTTGCGCACCGCCTTCACGGTGCCGCCGAGGGTCGGGGGCCGGCGCACCATGCACGGCTTGGCGCCCGGAACCTCGATGTCGAGGGTGTACTCCTGCCTGCCTGTCACCATCGCCCGTGCGTCGATCCGGGAGACCGGGGTGCCCACCAGGGTGTGGGCGGACTCCGGCTTGGGGGTAGCGGTCAGTACGCCGAGGGCCGGGCTCGCGGCCGCGGTGGCGAGGGACCCGTACCCTGCGGTGCGCCCGTCCGGCGCGACGACGGCGCCGTCACGGGTCGTCAGCCCGCGGGCCGGCATGCCCCACCGCTCGGCGGCGGCCGCGACCATACGCGCCCGGGCGGCCGCGGCAGTGTGCCGAACGGGGTCGTACAGCGAGCGGATCGAGTTGGAGCTGCCGGTCAGCTGGTTGAACAGCAACTCCGGCCGGGCATCGTCGAGTTCGACCCGTATCCGGGTCGGCGGTACGTCCAGCTCCTCGGCCACCAGCATGGCTACGGCCGTCGTCAGCCCCTGACCGACCTCCTCCCGGGGCAGCCGGAACCGCACCAGGCCGTCCTCACCGATACGCAGGACCAGCATGCCGGCCGTCGGCGCTCCGGCCAGGATCAGGACATCCCCGAGGTCGACCAGGTCGGCCGGGGCGGGCGGAGTCGGTACGACGGCGTGGGCCGTGGACGGGGCGACGCCTTCGAGTCCGAAACGCGTGGCCACCGCCAGGGTCGGTGCCGCGACCAGATAGGTGAGGAACCGACGTCTGCCGTGGTCCGCCATGAGAACTCCGTCCTCGCCCGCCCGCAGCCGGAGGTATCCGGCGGCTACCGGCAGGTAGCGTACCGACTCCTCAGCGTTCGGCGGGAGTGGGCTGCTCCGAGAGCAGCCTGCCGCCCTCCAGGTGGGTCTTGAGCGCTGAAAGGATCATGACCCAGCCGCCGCTCACGCCTTCCAGCATCTTGCTGTCCGGGCTGTCGAAACCGTCGTGGGTGATGGTCAGTTTGGTGCCCATCACGGGGATCTCGGCGGGCTCGATGTCGAAGGTCACCTTCGACCGCTCCTGCAGAGCCGCCTCGAACGCCTCGTCCGAGTCGAAGAGGTCGCGGTGCATGGGCTGCAGCGTGTGCCAGGTGTACGAGAGCCGCTTGCCGGGCTCGGCCTCCAGCACCCGCTGGCCGAGCTCCTCGAACTCTCCGTTCGGGTCCATCTTCCACTTCACCGACGAACCCACCTGCCAGTCGGATTCGGGCCCATGACCGCCCATGTAGACCTTGATGAACTCGGGATCGGTCAGCGCCTGGTACAGCTTCTCGGCGGTGGTCTGGATGTACGTCACATAGACGAACTCGGGCTTGGTCATGGCTGGTCCTTCCAGGGTCTGCTTCAGGTGGGACAGCACGGCCAGCCGGCCGCGCTCGTACTGCCCGATCCAGCGATCGGCGATCTCCTGGATGGGCAGGGGGTTGAGGTAGTGCAGCTTCTCCCTGCCTCGCCGTACGGAGGTGACCAGCAGGGCCGACTCCAGGACAGCCAGGTGTTTGCTCACCGCTTGTCTGCTCATGTCCAGGCCCTCGCTCAGTTCCCGCAGGGTCTGTCCGTTGCGCCCGTTGAGCCGGTCCAGCAGCTGCCTGCGGCTGGGATCGGCGAGCGCCCTGAACACCGCGTCCATCGTCACCTCCTCGGATCCACGATAGGCAACCAACAGGTTGCATGTCCAGTTCGCCCGGTCACCGGCCCGGCCACGGTCGCAGCGGGGCACCGGCGCGCGCACGATGGAAGGGAACAGTGCAGACGACAATCCGGAGGTGGCGGGCGATGACGCAATTCATGGATGTCCACCACGGTATGAAGGGCATTACCGCCGAACAGCTCTCGGCGGCCCACCGGGCCGACCTCGCCATCGAAAGCGAGGAGGGCGTGCACTTCGAGAAGGCGTGGGCGGACCCCGAGTCGGGGACCGTGTACTGCCTGTCCGAGGCACCCTCGCAGGAAGCGGTCATGCGGGTCCACGAGCGGGCGGGCCACCCGGTCACGGAGGTGCACCCGGTACCGCTCTCCGTCTCGTAGGTCGCGGCGGGCACCGGTGGGCCGGGCGCCTCATGGGGCGCCCGGCCCACCGTCCTGAACCGCCGCCGGGACGCGGCGGTTCAGGACACGACCAGGAACCTGGTGAGCGGCATCCGCGCGAGCGAGACCGCACCGACGGCGATCAGTACGAGACCGAGCAGTTGCGGCAGCAGCCACCAGCCGGACCGGACGTGCTCCTCGTACAACGTCACGCCGAGAGTGAGGCTCACCAGCGCGTCCCCCAGAGTGAGTGCGGGCTGCGAGGCCACCAGGAGGCCTCCCTGCATGGCGTGCTCCAGCAGAAGCAGGGCGCACAGGCCCGTCACCGCGAAGGCGTAGGTCTGCCAAGCGGATAGAAAAGCCGCCAGGCCCTGGTCGTCCAGGATGTGGGTCGCGGCCTTCATCAGCGCCGCCGTGAGCGCGTACCCGATGGCCGTGGCCGTGCCGAGACAGGCGGCGCGCGCCCGGCCCGGAGGCCGGCGCAGGCCCACCGCCGCGAAGCCCACCATGGCCACGCCACAGACGGCCAGGGCGGTGACCCACCGGTCGAGCGGTACGTGCGTCCGGTTGCCGGTCGGCGAGGCCGCCGCGAGGGCCAGCCCCAGGCCGGCCACCACACAGGCCACGGCGGTCCAGCCGGTGCGGGGCAGGCTCCGGTGCAGCAGCAGCGAGGCGACCAGCAGCGCCAGCGGAAGCTCCAGGACGAACAGGGGCTGCACGAGTGACAGCGGGCCGGTCGCCAGCGCCACTGCCTGGCAGACGCCGGCGGCGATGACGGCGAACATCCCCGCCAGCCAGACGGGACGCCGCAGCAGGTCGAGCACCAAGCCCGGGCGGAAGCCCCGGGACTGCGGCACGGTGAGCGCGGCACGCCGCTGCAGCACGGTGGCGACGGCATTGCTGAGCGCCGCGCACAGCGCGAAGACAACCGGCAGAAATGCGCCCACCACGAATGACCTCCGGCCGGGACCGGTGCAGGGCAGCCCCTCTGCCATGGTGACCCGGCACCGCCCGCGCCGCGAACGATCGGGTCCCCGTGGCGCGTAGTCGTGCCACGATGCCGCCACCCATGCGGCGCGCGGTCAACTGTCGTCATCGCGCACGTGGGTTCCCCGTTCCGGGGAGGAGGTCCGCCGGCGGTGGGGCGAATGACCACAGCCGCGCATCGGTACGCGACGCCCTGGCCGTAGTAGACCTCGCGATGCCGGCCGGCACCGGGAACGGACCGGCCGGGGTCACCCGGGCAGTTCGAGAGCTCCGATGAGCCGGTCGGCGGCGAGTGTCGCGGTCAGCTGCCCGTCACGGACCTGCTGTTCGAGGTCCGGCGCCAGCCGCTGGACCCCGGGGTGCCTGCGCAGGTGGTCCAGCAGGTGGTCGCGGACCATCGTCCAGGTCCAGTCGACCTGTTGGTCGCTGCGCTTGCGTACCAGCCGGCCGCTCGCGTCCAGGACGGTCCGGTGCTGTTCCAGCCGCTCCCACACCGTCTCCAGTCCGCTTCCCTCCCGCGCGCTGCAACTGAGCACCGGTGGCGTCCACGCGGCGTCTGCCGGATGCATGAGGCGAAGCGCGCCGGCCAGTTCGCGCGCGGCGGATCTCGCGTCGCGCTCGTGCGGTCCGTCGGCCTTGTTGACGGCGATGACGTCGGCCAGCTCCAGTACGCCCTTCTTGATGCCCTGGAGCTGGTCCCCGGTCCGCGCGAGGGTGAGCAGCAGGAAGGAGTCCACCATGTCCGCGACCGCGGTCTCGGACTGGCCTACGCCCACCGTTTCGACGAGCACTACGTCGAAGCCGGCGGCCTCCACGACGATCATGCTTTCCCGGGTCGCCCTCGCTACGCCGCCCAGCGTGCCCGAGGTCGGTGAGGGCCGCACGAACGCCGCCGGGTCCACCGCGAGGCGCTCCATCCGGGTCTTGTCGCCGAGGATGGAGCCGCCGGTCCGGCTCGAGGACGGGTCGACTGCGAGCACCGCCACTCGGTGACCGAGGCCCGTGAGCAGCGTGCCGAGCGCGTCGATGAAGGTGGACTTGCCCACGCCCGGGACACCGCTGATGCCGACCCGCCGCGCCGCGCCCGCATGGGGCAGCAGCGCGGTCAACAGGCCTTGGGCCAGCTCCCGGTGTTCGGCGCGCGTTGACTCGACGAGCGTGATGGCACGGGCGATGTACGCCCGTGAACCGTCCAGCACGCCCTTGACGTAAGTGTCGACATCGATGGTGGGTGGCATCGGCTCACCGCTCGTGGCCGAGAGCGGCGGCCAGGGTGGTCACCAGGTCCTGGGCCGCATCCGGGATCACCGTGCCGGGCGGGAAGACCGCGGCGGCGCCGGCCTCGCGAAGCGTCTCGACGTCCTGGGGCGGGATCACACCCCCCACGACGATCATGATGTCCTCCCGGCCCTCGGCGGCGAGCTGCTCGCGCAGCGCCGGTACGAGCGTGAGGTGGCCGGCCGCCAGCGAGGAGACGCCGACGATGTGCACGTCGGCCTCCACAGCCTGCCTGGCCACCTCCGCCGGGGTCTGGAACAGCGGGCCGACGTCGACGTCGAAGCCCAGGTCGGCGAAGGCGGTGGCGATCACCTTCTGGCCGCGGTCGTGGCCGTCCTGGCCCATTTTGGCGACCAGGATGCGGGGCCGGCGCCCTTCGGCCGTCTCGAACGCCTCGACGAGGCTGCGGGTGCGCTCGACGGCGGGGGAGGTTCCGGCTTCGTTGCGGTACACACCGGAGATCGTACGGATCTGTCCGGCGTGTCTGCCGTACACCTTCTCCAGGGCGTCGGAGATCTCGCCGACGGTCGCCATCGCGCGAGCCGCGTCGACCGCGAGGGCCAGCAGGTTGCCGGTAAGCCCCCCGTCCCGGCCGGCGCCCCGCTCCGCGGAAGCGGTGAGGGCACGCAGGGCCTGCTGGCAGGCCGCCTCGTCCCGTTCCTCCCTGAGCCTGCGCAGCTTCTCGATCTGCTGTGTACGTACCGATGAGTTGTCGACCTTCAGTACGTCGATCTGCTCGTCGCTGTCCACCCGGTACTTGTTCACCCCGATGACGGGCTGCCGTCCGGAGTCGATGCGGGCCTGGGTACGGGCCGCGGCCTCCTCCACCCGCAGCTTGGGGATGCCGGCGTCGATGGCCTTCGCCATACCGCCGGCCGCCTCGACCTCCTCGATGTGCTGCCAGGCACGGCGGGCGAGGTCGTGGGTGAGCCGCTCGACGTACGCGCTTCCGCCCCAGGGATCGATCACGCGACAGGTGCCGGACTCCTGCTGGAGCAGCAACTGGGTGTTGCGGGCGATCCGTGCGGAGAAGTCGGTGGGCAGAGCCAGTGCCTCGTCGAGGGCGTTGGTGTGCAGCGACTGGGTGTGCCCCTGGGTGGCGGCCATGGCCTCGACACAGGTGCGGGTCACGTTGTTGAAGACGTCCTGGGCGGTGAGGGACCAGCCCGAGGTCTGGCAATGGGTGCGCAGTGACAGCGACTTGGGATTCCTGGGGTCGAAGCGCTTGACGAGCTTGGCCCACAGGAGGCGGGCCGCGCGCAGCTTCGCGACCTCCATGAAGAAGTTCATGCCGATCGCCCAGAAGAACGACAGGCGCGGCGCGAACGCGTCCACGTCCAGTCCGGCCTCCAGCCCGGCCCGCAGATACTCCACACCGTCGGCGAGGGTGTACGCCAGCTCCAGGTCGGCTGTCGCTCCGGCCTCCTGGATGTGGTAGCCGGAGATGGAGATGGAGTTGTAGCGGGGCATCTTCTGGGAGGTGTACGCGAAGATGTCGGAGATGATCCGCATGGAGGGCTGGGGCGGGTAGATGTAGGTGTTGCGGACCATGAACTCTTTGAGAATGTCGTTCTGGATGGTCCCGGCCAGCTTCTCGGGCGGTACGCCCTGCTCCTCGGCGGCCACGATGTACAGCGCGAGAACGGGCAGCACCGCGCCGTTCATCGTCATCGACACGCTCATCCGGTCCAGCGGGATGCCGTCGAACAGCTGCCGCATGTCGTAGATCGAGTCGATGGCGACGCCCGCCATGCCGACGTCACCGGTGACGCGTGGATGGTCGCTGTCGTAGCCGCGGTGCGTCGGCAGGTCGAAGGCGACCGACAGGCCCTTCTGTCCGGCGGCGAGGTTGCGCCGGTAGAAGGCGTTGGACTCCTCGGCGGTGGAGAAGCCTGCGTACTGCCGGATCGTCCACGGCTGGTTGACGTACATCGTCGGGTACGGACCGCGCAGATAGGGCGCGACGCCCGGGTACGTCGACAGGAAGTCGAGGCCCTCCAGGTCCTGCCCCGTGTACAGCGGCTTGACCCCGATGCCTTCCGGGGTCTGCCACAGCAGCTCGTCCTCGCCCTTGCCGGTGCTCTCCTTCAGGGCCGTACGCCACTGATCCGCACCGGCGGCGGGCCTCCCGTCGTCCGTGTCCAGCTCGACGCCGGAGAAGTCGGGGATCGCTTCCCGCTGTCCCGTACAGGCCTGCATCACGCCACTCCCAAGTCATCGAGTACGGAGGAGAGGACAGCGACCGCGTCGCCGCCCGCGAAGACGAACTCGTCGACTCCGGCCCGCTGGAACGCCTCGCGGTGCTCGCCGGGCCGGCCGGCGAGGAACACGCGGCGTGCTCCGGCGGACTTCAGGGCCGCGGCCACGGCTTCGGCCTGCTCGCCGTACAGCTTGTCGCTGGAACACAGGCACGCCACCGCGGCGCCGCTGCGGGTGAACGCCTCGGCGGCCGCCGAGGGGTCGACCGGGACGGGACTGTGCACCGGCTCGATGCCGCCGGCCTGGAAGAGATTGGCGGCGAACGTCGCGCGCGCCGTGTGCGCCGAAGCCGGTCCCAGCGTCGCCAGGAACACCCGGGGGCGGGCCCCGGTGGCGGCCAGATGCGCGTCGGAGCGGGCCCGCAGTGTCTCGAACGCCTCGTCCCGGCGGACTCTCGGCAGTCCGCCGGCCTCCGCGGCCGGGGCCGGTTCCCGTTCCACGGGTGCTTCCGCCAGGTTCGGGAACTCGCTCACGCCGGTGACAGGCTCGCGACGGCGGGCCAGTTCGCGGGAACGGCTCTCCCAGGTGCCCGCCAGCCGTTCGGCCACCAGTCCGCTGTGCAGCGCGGCCGCCTGGCCGCCCGCCCGCTCGATCTCCTGGAACCAGGACCAGGCCGCGCGGGCGAGTTCGTCGGTGAGCTGTTCGACGTACCAGGAGCCGCCCGCCGGATCGACGACCCGGGCGAGGTGCGACTCCTCCACCAGGATCGTGGAGGTATTACGGGCGATCCTGCGGGCGAACGCGTCCGGCAGGCCCAGCGCGTGGTCGAAGGGGAGCACGGTGACCGAGTCGGCGCCGCCGACTCCGGCGCCCAGCGCGGCGACCGTGGTCCGCAGCATGTTCACCCAGGGGTCACGACGGGACATCATCACCGAGGACGTCACAGCGTGCTGGCGCTGCGCACCGGCGGACGCCGACGCCCCGCACGCCTGCGCCACCCGCGCCCAGAGCCGCCTGGCCGCACGGAACTTGGCGATCGTCAGGAACTGGTCCGCGGTGGCCGCGTACCGGAAC
The DNA here is from genome assembly GCF_040682335.1 of Streptomyces sp. NPDC051219. Classification (NCBI taxonomy): domain Bacteria; kingdom Bacillati; phylum Actinomycetota; class Actinomycetes; order Kitasatosporales; family Streptomycetaceae; genus Streptomyces; species Streptomyces sp. NPDC051219. The sequence continues at coordinate 167,851 of NZ_JBFBAS010000011.1, read as the reverse complement.
TCCAGCTGGCCGCAGGCCGCGTCCACCGGCAGTCCGGCCTCGGTCAGTGCCCGCAGATGGGCGACCGCGGTGGCGAGTGAGCAGCCCAGCTCCTCGGCGGCGGACCCACCGGCCTCGTGGTACGGCAGTGCGTCCACGTTGAGAGCCCGCACACCCGGGAAATCGCGATGGCACACCCGGGCGAGTTCTGCGGCCGCGGCAAACTGTTCGTCCAGGCCGGAGTTCCGGCCGGTACGTGCCACATGGCCGAGCGGGTCGGCGCCGAGATTGCCGGCCGCGGCCTGCGGCGGCACCTGACGCTCGCCGTAGATCCGGAGCAACTCGCGCCCGGCGGCGTCGAACTCGGCGCCCGCGTCCAGTACGACGGGTGCCAGGTCGAGATAGACGCCTTCCAGCGCGGCGTTCAGACCGGTCACCGGCACACCGGCGGCGCCCACGGACAGCCACAGGGACGTGACCCCGTTCTCGAGGTCGGCGAGGACGGCCTCGTTGATCCGGGCGGGGTCGCGCCCGGCATGACGCTGCCGTACGTCCCACCCGGAGACGGCACCGCCCTCCGGCCGGCCGCCTCGGGTGAAGGGCGCGAAGCCGGGGTAACCCAGTTCGTCCGTGTCCTCGGTGGCGTCCGCGGCGCTTCGCGCGGTGTACAGCGGGCGGGTGGAGAGCCCGTCCTGGAGCGCAGTGGACAAAGCGTCCTCGACCGCCGTACCCGAGACATCATGGGCGCCCGCCTTGCGCAGCACGCCTTCGACAAGGCTCTGCCACTGCTCGTGGGTCGCATCCGGGAATTCGGCGGCCAGGGAGAGCCCGTCGTCAGGCATGACCGTCATGACCGCATGCTAGGCCAGCGCCCCGGAGGGTAAGCAGGGCCCACGACTGTGACCTTGCACTCTTCGGTCCGGTCTTGATCCAGCACGCCTGCACGAGTCAGAGTCGGGGGTCCCCGAACGCCTCGACGGCATCGGCCACGGTGTGCAGGAACCGCGCGTGCGCGGCAAGGCTGCACGGCACCTCCGGATTCCACGGAACGAGCCGCGCCCGCGCCTCGAGCGCCTGCCAGTCGGCCACGCCGCGAAGCTCGTCGACGGGATACGCGTTCCCCCGGATGTCGGTGAGGATGATGTCCGGCTCCAGCGACTGTGCGCCGCCCCACCCGGTGGTCGACCATCCGGTGCCCGGTCCGCTCGGCGGTTCCGCCAGGGTGCTGCCCAGTTCGGTCAGCTCCCGCAGATCCGGCCAGGCCGGCGGCCTGGCGAGGTGGACGCTGTCCGGGCCCGCGGGCGACAGCGCCAGGATCCGGGGATGGGCGGCTGCCCCGGCCGCGTCACGCAGCCGTCCCGCGGCGCGGTCGAGTTCGGCTTCGGCGGGCCCGCCCGTCGCCGCCCCGAGGGACCGGGCCAGTTCGGTGAAGCGGTCGCGCAGTTCACCGAGAGAGCGGCCCTGGCCCACGTCGATGACGGCCAACGGGACACGTTCTTCGACGTGTTTCGCCGTCTCGGCGTCGATGCCGTAGACCTGTCCGCCGCCGTAAGTGACGGCGACCACCAGGTCGGGCGCCGCGCGCAGCAGCGCATCGGTGTCGAGCGCGCTGCCCGACCCGAGGTACGCGATGTCCGCCAAGGGGAGCGACCCCGCCTTCGCCGTGTCCGGGTTCTCGCCGTCGTGCCGGGAGCCGAAGAGTCCCACCGGGCATAAGCCGTGGTCGAAGAGCGTCGCCCCAGCCTGTATGTAGGCCACCACCCGTGCCGGTGTGTGCGCCGTCGCGGCCAGATGCCCGCGGTCGTCCAGGAATTGCCAGCCGGTCTGTCGTCCCATGAAGTGCCCCCCTCGTACGCCCCGCCGATGGTGATGACAGCGCGAGACCGTCAGCGGGTCCCTGCCCCGCGGCTCCAGTCGTCACGCATACGGCACGCAACTCTCTGCGCCGCTTCCCTGCGCCGCTTCCTGTGCCGCTTCCTGCGCCGCTTCCTGTGCCGCGCGGGGGCGATATTCACTGTGCGCACCGGCGTTCCCCGGCTACCGTCCCCGCCCATGAGCGACACCGACACCAACCTCCCGCCCCGCCTCACCCGTCTCACCTTCCACGGACCGCTGTCCGAGGCCCGCGCCGGACGGCTCGTCGACCGGCTCACGCGGGCCGGAGATCCCGCCACCGTCATCGATGTGGGCTGCGGCTGGGGCGAGCTGATGCTCCGGGTTCTTCCCGCCGCCCCCCGTGCCACCGGCCTCGGCATCGACCTCAACGCCGAGGACCTGGCCCGTGGCCGCAAGCTCGCCGCGGCCCGCGGCCTCGGCGGACGCGTCGAGTTCGCCGAGGAGTCCGCCCTCGGTACACGACGCGGACCCGCCGACGTGGTGCTGTGCGTCGGCGCCGGGCAGGCCCTCAGCGATGCCGAACCGCCCCGTCAGACGGCGGAGGCGCTGAAGGCGCTGCGCCGGATGGTCGCGCCCGACGGCCGTGTCCTGTTCGGCGAGGGTTTCTGGGAGCGCACGCCCGAACCGGCCGAACTGTCCGCCATGTGGCCGGGTGCCTCGGCACAGGACCATCATGATCTCGCCGGCCTCGTCGACGCGGCGGTCGAGGCGGGATTCCGTCCGGAGTGGATCGAGACGGCAAGCAACGACGAATGGGAGGAGTTCGAGTCCGGCTACCAAGCGGACGCGGAGGAATGGCTGGCCGCCCATCCGAGTCACCCTGCGGCCGAGGCGACCCGGGAGCGGCTTGACCGGCACCGCGCCTCCTGGCTGCGCGGCTATCGCGGTATTCTCGGATTCGCCTACCTCACGCTGATTCCGGTCGGCTGAGTTCACGGCGCGGCGGTCCTAGGCCATGGTCACCGGAAGGCCTTTGGCATATGCCAGAAGCACCACCGTAACGGGTGTTGCCAAATCACTTACGGGCCATCGCTGCCTGTGCAACAGTCGTAACTGGTCCTTCCCTCAGACTTGGCCGCGCCGCGCCATGTATCGGAGTTCGAGATGCCGTCCCATCTGTTCGCGGACCGTCCCGCCGCACAGCCGCCCGAGCGCGGCTCCGTCGATGAGCTCATCACGCAGACACGCAGACTGCGCGGAGACGTGGACGCGGTGCGGCGCGACGCGGTGGTGGACGAGGACGATGCGCAGGGGCGCTGGCAGCGGGCCCTGTGCGACCTGGCGGTCCATCATCTCGACGATCTGGGCGAGCACTTGGGCCAGCTGAAAGAGGGTCTTCCGCCCCCACCCGCGGAGGAAGCGGCCGCCGAGCCGGTCTCCTCGGCCGCTCTGCCGCCGGACAGCGGGCAGGGCTCCCTGCTCAGCCGGGTGGGCAGCGCGGAGTGGAACCTGCTCACGGACGAGGTGAGTTGGTCCGAGGAGCTGTTCCAGATCTTCGGCCGGTCTCCGGAGAGCGGTCCGCTGTCGCTGGACGAACTGCCTTCCATGCTGTTCGTCGAGGACCAGGGCCTGCTGACCGGCATGGTGACGGACTGCCTGGTCGACGGGAAGCCGATAGACGGTGAGTTCCGCATCGTCCGCACGGACGGCTGCGTGCGTACGCTGCACATGATGGGCGAGCCGGTACTCGACGAGGACGGCGGTACGGCGTCCATGTGGGCGGTGCTGCGCGACGTCAGCGAACTCCGCCGCAGCCAGCGGGCGGTACGCGAGACCCGTGACTCCCTACAACGCCAGCGCCACATCGCGCAGACCGAGCACCGGCTCGCGGTTGAGCTGCAGGAGGCCGTTCTGCCACCGTGGCGTGGCTCCCTCCAGCTGCCGCAGGGCCGGTCCGGCGCGCTGGATCTGGCCGCCCACTACCTCCCCTCGGCCAGCAGCGCGTTGATCGGCGGCGGGTGGTACGACGCACTCGAACTGCCCAACGGCCAGTCGATGCTCACGGTCGGTGACCTGACCGGGCACGGAGTGACGGCGACCTCCGGGATGGCCATGCTGCTCGGGGCGCTGCGCGGTATGGCCGTGGCCGGCATCGAGCCAGGCCCCCTGATGGGCTGGCTCAACCAGCTGCTCGAGAACTCCGTACAGCCGTCGCTGGGCAGCGCAGTGTGCTGCCGCTACAACCCTGCGACCCGAACCTTCACCTGGTCCCAGGCCGGACACCCCGCCCCGCTGCTGTTCCGCGGCGGGGCGGGGCGGGCGCTGACACCTCCGGAGGGCGTACTGCTCGGAGCCACCTCGGGCGCCACGTACGGACAGGAGGAGGAACAGCTCCAGCCCGGCGATGTACTGATCCTGCACACGGACGGACTGTCGGCCCGGAGCGTGCAGTTCAGTGAGACGGGCGGTCCCGACCGGCTTCTCGCTCTCGCCCCCCGCTTCGCCCTGGCGCGCAGCGCGCAGGACTGCGTACGGACCATCGTCGAGGAGTTCGGTGAGACCGAGCGTGAGGACGACGCCTGTGTGCTGGTCGCCCGGATCGGTTCGTAGCCGACCGTAGGTGGATTTCGCTTCGTAGTGGGAGATGCCAGGCGTAGTTGTAGGCCGAGTCAGATCTTCGAGGTCCTGCTTCTCTTGGCGGGGCTCCGCGGCAGGGCCAGCTCGATCTCCTCGCGCAGATCCTGAATCTTCGCGTATCCCGCGTACTGGCCGGTGAGCCGGTACATCTCGCGCAGCCGGTCCCAGGTGCGGTGCGAGGAGGTCTCACCCATCGACACCAGGGCCAGCCTCGCGTAGCGGTCGGCCTGCTCCGGGTCGTCGGCGATGAAGCAGGCCGAGGCGAGGGAGATGTAGTCGAAGATCTTCGAACGCTGCCGGCCGTTCTCCCTGAGCTTGAGCGCCTCCTTGGCGTGCCGCTGCGCGGTGGCGGCGGCGGAGGGGTCGTGCTCGGCGAGTGTCCGGAAGGCCAGCGCCTGCATACCGTGCAGGTCCGCCTCGTCGAACAGTTGCATCCAACTCGGCGGCGGTACGTCGCCCTTGTCGGAGACGAAGAGTTCCTCGGCTTCGCCGAGGGTCCGCCGCATCGCCTGGCCGCGCCCCATAGACGCCTGAGCCCAGGCCTCGATGGTGTGCAGCATGGCGCGCGTGCGCGGAAGGGTCTGCTCGCCCGAGCCGGACCTGGCGAGCTTCATGAGGTCCAGGGCGTCGTCCGGCTTGCCGAGGTGGACCATCTGCCGGGCTGCCCTGGAGAGTGCTTCGCCCGCGCGGGGCCGGTCACCGCCTTCGCGGGCCGCGTGGGCGGCGATCACAAAGTACTTCTGGGCTGTGGGTTCGAGGCCGACGTCGTGGGACATCCAGCCCGCGAGCACCGCCAGGTTGGCGGCGACGCCCCAGAGGCGGCGCTGGAGATGGTCGGGATGACGGTAGGCGAGCATGCCGCCCACCTCGTTGAGCTGGCCCACCACGGCCTTGCGCTGGAGCCCGCCGCCACGCGACGCGTCCCAGGCGCGGAAGACCTCGACCGAGCGCTCCAGGGCCTCGATCTCCTGCGACCCGATGGGGGCGGCCTCATAGCGGTCGAACCCAGCGGGGTCGGCGTGCAGGGGATCGTCGAAGCGGGTGCCGCCCGCGGGTGAGGTGGCGGTGGTGAGGGACGGATCGGTGTGGAGCCAGTCGTGCATGGCGCTGCTGAGTGCGGAGCCTGCGGCGAGCGCGGCGCCCGCGCCCACCAAGCCGCGTCGGTTGAGCATGAGGTCCATTCCCGTGAATTCGGTGAGGACCGCTGCCGTCCGTTCGGGCGCCCACGGCAGGCCGTCGGGGTTGTCGGGTTTCCCGACGTCGCGCCGTCTACCTGTACGCCCGTGCCGGCCGAACCCGAGGTCCTCGATGGTCACGACACGGCCGAGTCGCTCGGTGAACAGAGCTGCCAACACCTTGGGCACGGGATCGCGGGGCGATTCGCCCATGTCGATCCAGCGCCTCACGCGCGAGGTGTCGGTCGCCAGCTGGGGGTGGCCCATCGCCGCCGCCTGCCGGTTCACCAGCCTCGCGAGTTCGCCCTTGGACCAGCCGGCGAGGCCGAACAGGTCGTTCAGACGGGTGTTGGGTTCTCCGGTCACTTCAAGCCCCCAGGTTCTCGGCTGAGTTCGACAGTAACCCCCTGTCAGATGCGCTGGGACTATTCGCCAGGGTTCGCCAGGGTGCGCCAGATGGTGTGCCACCCGCGGGCGGGTGTCAGGTAGGAACGCGCCACCCCGTCCGACGGCCGGACCGCATTCCCCAGGGTGAAGTACGGCCGCCGGCCGGGGCAGCGCATGCAACTCGTCGGCACACGAAGGGATCTGTATCTCCCATGTACGCAGCATCGTCCTCCGTGTCCGCCCCGCCCCGGCCGCACCGTTCCTTCCCGGCGGGCAGCGGTCCCTATCTCGATCCCAACCGTCCGGCAGCGACGACCCTCACCGCCGGCCGGCCGCGGCGAACCCCGGGGCTCGGCACCCAACCGCTCAGTGGGAGACTCGACTTGTCCGGCCCCCAGGGCGGGCAGTTGCGCACGGCGATCGCCTCGGTGCACCGCATCTGTCCGGAGTTCAACCCGGTCCAGGTGCTGCGCCGCAGCGGACGGTCCGTACTGCTCGTCGGCACCACCGGCCGCTCGACCGCGGTCGCCAAGTGCTTACTCGACCACTCCCCCGCGTGGGCCGAGCGGTACCGGCACGAAATAGCTGCATACCGCGCCTTCGTCCGGCACCGTCCACCTGTGCGGGCGCCTCGGCTCATCGCCGCGGATCCCGAGAACTGCACCCTGGTGGTCGAGCGGATGCCGGGCCGGGTCGCGGCCCTCCAGCGGCACCCGGCCGAGGCCCCGCCCCGAGCCGATCTGCGAGCAGCCCTCGGTGCGATCTGCCGGATCAATCTGTGGCGGCCGCCGGCGGAGATGTTCGGCAGGCCACTCGACTATGCGTCACGGATTTCCCGCTACCACGAACTGGGTCTGCTGACCGACCGGGACCTGGGTGATCTGCAGAAGCTTCTGCACGGTCTCGCCCAGGCAGGCGGAAAGCAGGCGATGGGCCAGTTCTGCCATGGTGACGCGCTTCTCTCCAACATCCTGCTCTCCCCCGCGGGTCCGGTGATGGTCGACTGGGAACACGCGGGCTGGTACCTGCCGGGGTACGACCTGGCGACCCTGTGGGCCGTCCTGGGCGACGCCCCGGTGGCGCGGCGTCAGATCAGCCAGCTGGCGCAGGCGGCTGGACCCACGGCCAGGGACGCCTTCCTGGTCAACCTGATGCTGGTACTGACCAAGGAGATCCGTACGTACGAGACGGCCGTACAGCGCTCGATGCGCGACACGGCCCCGGCGGCACCGGCTACGGCCCCTGTCGGTGTGCCGCCGTCCGGCGAGGAGCAGCGGTTGCTGCTGCGGCGGCTGCACGACGACTGTGCGCTGGCCCGCCGGGCCGTGCGTGCGGCGGTCGGCACCCGCTGAAGTTGACGGCGGTCCGTGACGCCCCGTGGTCCGGGCGCGTCACGGACCGCCGCGCCATGGTGAACCCTTGGACTGGCCGGGGCATCGGATCGCCGGAGAGGCACCCCGTCGCAAACCGGCCGCAGACGCCGTTCGCGAGCAGCCATGCCGAGTCGGCGGTAACCACCGGACCGTCCCGGCCGACCCATGCTTTTCCGCCCAGAACCAGGATCTCCATCCCGACACCCAAGCACCGCCAACTCCGAGCACTCAGGCGGGTTCGCTGACGGCGGACCCGGCCGGCCAAGAGCCGCCCGACCGAGGTGACGCGGCCGCAGTGCGCGGGACGGCTTCGATTACGTATGCTCCTGGGCATGGTGAGGTTGGAGCGACTGCGGGATGACCACGCGCCTGCGCTGTTGGCTTTCGAGCAGGAGAACCGGGAGTACTTCGCGCGGTCTGTGCCGGATCGAGGCGACGCCTACTTCGCCGAGTTCCCCTCCCGTCACCGTGCCCTGCTCGCCGAACAGGACGCCGGCCTGCATCACTTCCATGTCGTCATGGACGATGAGGGGAGCCTGATCGGTCGTGTCAATCTCGTGGACGTCGTGCAAGGTGTCGCCGAACTTGGCTACCGGATCGGCGAGCGGGCCGCGGGCTGCGGCGTCGCGACGGCCGGGGTCGAGGCAGTGTGCCGCCTGGCCGCTGAGTCGTACGGGCTGGCCGCGCTCATGGCAGTCACCACGCTCGACAACCGGGCGTCCATGTCCGTGCTCGCACGGAACGGGTTCGCAGTCGTGGAGAACATCAGGCTCGACGGGCGCCCGGGGGTCCGCTGCCAACGCCTGCTCGAGGTCACTCACTGATCGCCTCGCAGCGGCGCTCCACCAATCTCACCGGGCGTTTGCCTTCTAACGCTCGGACAGCGGGGACGGCGCCTCCTGGAGCACCCAGCCGTTGCCGTCCGGGTCGGCGAAGAAGGCGAAGGAGTTCCAGGTCTCACCCTTCCCCTCCTCCCAGCCCGCCGGCCCCACGTGCTGCACCGGGCTGACGTCGACTCCGCGCTCCGACAGGTCGCGGTGCGCGGCGGCGATGTCGGTCACGCAGATCTGCACGCCGCGCAGGGTGCCTGGCTTCATCTCCGACTGTGCCGGCGAGGTCGGCATACCTTGTGAAAGCGCGATCGAGCACCGCGAGCCCGGCGGCGTGATCTGCACGATGCGGATGCCCGGCGCCACCTCGGTGTCGACGTCGACGTGGAAACCGCACTTGTCCGCATAGAACTCCTTGGCCCGGTCGACGTCGGCAACGGGGATGGTGAGGACCTCGATCGTGTAGTCCATGGGGCGCCTTCTTCCCTTCGTGTCCGGCTGCGGGCTGTTCCGCAGTCAGCATGAGAACTGTGCCACTGCCCACTGACAAATACTCAGAACGAGGGCGCAGACGGCGCGGTCCGGTCACTCCGCCGGCCATGACGTTCGGTACGTCGCGGCGGGACGACGTCACCGCCTGCCCGCTCCAGTGGTCCACTCCACTGACGCCTCGCAGGCCCGCGACGTGCATTTTCCTTGCTCCGAGGCGTGATTGACGGATCGTCGGACACCCGATACCCCTGTAGGCGAGTCCGGCACCGCACGCCCCATCGAGCCCCACCTCGTCCCAGGAGGCCCGCCTTGCAGAGACCCGCCGCGCCCCCACCCCATCCGACCGCCCGGTGGCGGCTGCGCACGGCGGGTGCCGTGGCGTCCGCGGCCCTTGTGCTGCCCCTCGTCTCGGCCGGTCCCTCGGCCACCGTCGAACTGCCCGCCCAGGACACGCTGCAGCGGGACTTCGCCGCCGCCTCTCAGCGTTACGGCGTACCGCAGAGCGTGCTGCTCGCTGTGTCGTACCTGCAGTCCCGGTGGGACTCGCACGGCGGGGCGGCCAGCGTGACGGGAGGGTACGGGCCCATGCATCTCACGGATGCCAGGACCGCCCTCGCAGAAGCTCCCCACCACTCACACGGGGCGGAGGATGCCCGGGGCGACGAGTCGCGTCCGGCCAGAACCGGCCACGCGGAGCTGCCTGCCGCCTCGCAACTGCCCGATCGGCTGCGGACCTTGGAGCGGGCGGCAGCTCTCACCGGGCTGCCTGCACGGCGGTTGAGGGAAAGCGTCTCCGCCAACGTCCGGGGTGGCGCGGCGCTGCTCGCGGCGGCGCAGAGGCAGCTGGAACAGCCGCTCAGCGCGGACCCGGCCGACTGGTACGGGGCGGTGGCCCGCTACTCGGGCGCCGACGACACCGCCACCGCCACCACGTACGCCGACGACGTCTTCGCGGTGATCCGCGCGGGCGAGCGGCGTACCACCGACAGCGGGCAGCGGGTGGTCCTGCCCGCCTCGCCCGGGCTGGAGCCGGACACCGCGCAGGCCGGACGGCTCGGACTCCGGACCGCCGACGCCGGGCCGGCCGAGTGCCCGCCGACCGTGGCCTGCGAGTGGATCCCGGCACCGTACGAGGAGTTCGGGGAGGGTGACTACGGCAACCACGACAAAGCCGGGCGGCCCGCGAAGCAGAGCATCGACTACATCGTCATCCATGACACCGAGGCCACCTGGGACGTCACTCTCCAACTGGTGCAGGACCCCACCTATGTGTCGTGGCAGTACTCGCTGCGCTCCTCGGACGGGCACATCGCCCAGCACCTGGCGTTGCAGGACGTGGGCTGGCATGCCGGAAACTGGTACCTCAACGCAAAGTCGGTGGGCCTGGAACACGAGGGCTTCCTCACGGCGCCCGACGCCTGGTACACGGAGGCGATGTACCGCACGTCCGCCCGGCTGGTGAAGTACCTCGCCGGGAAATATGACATTCCACTGGACCGGCAGCACATCCTGGGCCACGACAACGTGCCCGGCCCCACCACGGCGAGCATCCGCCAGATGCACACGGACCCCGGGCCCTACTGGGACTGGGCGCACTACTTCAGGCTGCTGGGCAGGCCGTTCCATCCGACGGCGGGCGCCGAGGCCGGCGTGGTGACGATCCGTCCGGAATATGACGAGCACCGGCCGGTGTACACGGGCTGTGTGCGGGCGGGCGAGGTGTGCGCGACGCACGGATCGGGCGCGGTCCGGCTGCACATCGCGCCCCGGGCGAACGCGCCGCTGGTGAAGGACATCGGCTTGCGGCCGGGTGGCCAGGACTCGACGACGGGCGTCAACGACACCGGCGCCCGGGCCTCGGCCGGCCAGCAGTACGCGGTCGCCGGGCGCGCGGGCGACTGGACCGCGATCTGGTATCTCGGCCAGAAGGCCTGGTTCCACAATCCGCGCAAGCAGCCTGCCGCGGTGGGCGCCCGGGGCCTGGTGCTGACGCCGAAGGACGGCGCGGCCGAAATCCCGGTGTACGGACGGGCCTACCCCGAGCCGGCGGCGTACCCGGCGGGTGTGCCTGTCCAGCCCGTGACGCCGCTGCCGTACAAGCTGCTCGCGGGGCAAAGGTATGTGGTGGGCGACCGGATGGCTCCCGAGTACTACTTCGCGCCGGTGTTCGATACGACGGGGCACCGGGTGGTACGCGGCGAGGAGACGTACTACGAGATCCAGTTCGGACACCGTGTCGCCTATGTGAAGGCGTCCGATGTACGGCTGCTGAGGTCCTAGTACTGCAACTAGGCCGTTCGGGCCGGGGCGTGGCGGCGGCCGGGCCGGGAGCCCGGCGGCTCAGCCCTGCTGGAAGAGCTCGGCGGGCAGCGGCTTCAGCAGCGCGTACAGGTCGTCGGTGATCGGCCGGTCCCAGCTCGCGATGGTGACGAGCACGTTGTCGCTGCGGTCGAACTGCACGCACGAGATGCGGCTCTCGGAGAGCTTGACCCGCCGGACGATCAGGAGGTTGTCGCCCTGCATCACCGGCATGTCCTCGGTACCGACGACCTCGATGTCCTCGTCGTTCTCGAGGGCCACGAGCAGTTGTGCCACTTCGAACGGCACCTGCTTGTCGGCGAGCTCACGCGCCGGGGAGCCTTCGGGCAGGTTCCCGATGATCATCGCGGGACCGCGTCCGCCGAACAGGTCGTAACGGAGGAAGACACCCTGGCAGCTTCCGTCGGGAGCCGGCAGCAGACCGGCCCCGAGGTTGCCGGGCCAGTCCCCGGGGTCCATGGCCAGGACATCGAAGTCCGGGCCCGCGGGGGAGGCGGCGCTGCGGCGGCGGAGGAAGGACATGCCGCCATGGTACGTGCCCCGGGCCACCGTGCGGAGACGGGGGCGGGGCCGTCCGTACCGCCCTTGATCAGCCCTTCCCGTCCGCATACGGCGCTGCGCCGACGGCGCCGGACAGGGCCGGGACACCTCTCGGGCGGTGGCGCCGCCGGGGTCACGGAAGGGGTCCGGCCGGCCGGGCCCGGCATGTTCCCGCGGCACCCGGCACGGGCCGAGGGGGGGCGCACCGTGAGCCCGCCGTCACGACCACGGCCGGTTCCGGCGGTGTTCCCGGGACGCGCGTCAGGCGGAGCGCGCCGCCAGTGCTTCGATCAGGCCCACGGCCTCGGCCGCACGCTCGGCGGGCACGAAGAGGTGATCGTGGTGGTACCCGGCGACGACGTTGCAGCTCAGGCCCGCTTCGGCGAGCTCGCGGGCGACGGCTGCGGTGAGGCCGACGGCATCGAGCGCGGAGTGCACGCGAAGCGTGATCCAGCCGGCCACGTAGTCGTACGCCAGGCCTGCGGCCTCGGCTTCCTCCTGGCGTACGACGAGGGTCAGTCCCTCGTTCTCGGTGACACTGACGACAGGGGTGACCCCGTGCGGTGCGCCACCGTGGATCGTGGCCGTGGTGGTGAAGACGTACCGGCCGGGGTTCAGCTCCGGCCGCATGCCGCTCAGCAGTTTCCGCAGGTCGCTCTCGCCGCCCATGCCTCCAGGCTAGGGGTCCTGCGGATCGGGCCTGATCAGGTGAGGTCGAACTCCCCGTCGCGCGCGCCGAGGACGAATGCCCGCCACTCCGCCGGCGAGAAGATCAGCGACGGGTTCTCGGGCTTGCCGCCGTTGCGCATGGCGATGAACCCTTCTACGAATGCGATCTGGACGTCACCCGCCCCCTGGCTGCTCGACTGCCAGTCCGCTGTGCTGAGATCGAGTTCCGGCTTGTCCCAACCTGCAAGGGGCTGCTGCGTCATGCTCTCGGTCACGTGCGTGCTCCTCCCGGTTCCGTCGTCCGGGGCCCAGACTAGCCATCACCGCCGGTGGCGGACAGGCCGCGGAACGTGTGCCGCGGCGCGTCCCTGCGCCGGACCCTGTCAGGAGGGCGGCGGCTCGGCACCGACCAGCCACATGGAGAAGAACTGCGCCCCGCCCCCGTAGGCGTGGCCGAGCGCCTTACGGGCGCCCTCCACCTGGTGTTCGCCCGCCAGGCCACGGACCTGGAGCGCCGCCTCGGCGAAGCGGATCATGCCGGAGGCACCGATGGGGTTGGTGGACAGCACCCCGCCCGACGGGTTGACGGGCAGATCGCCGTCGAGTTCGGTGACTCCCGATTCGGTGAGCTTCCAGCCCTCCCCCTCGGCGGCGAATCCCAGGTTCTCCAGCCACATCGGCTCGTACCACGAGAACGGCACGTACATCTCGACGGCGTCGATCTCCCGGCGGGGATCGGTGATCCCGGCCTGCCGGTAGACGTCGGCGGCGCAGTCCTTGCCCGCCTGCGGGGAGACGAAGTCCTTGCCGGCGAAGAGTGTCGGCTCGCTGCGCATCGCACCGCCGTGCACCCAGGCGGGCGCGTGCGGCGAACGCGCGGCGCCGGCCAGGTCGGTGAGGACCATGGCGCACGCCCCGTCCGAGGACGGGCACGTCTCCGAGTACCGGATCGGGTCCCAGAGCATCGGCGACGCCTGGACCTTCTCCAGGGTGATGTCCTTCTCGTGCAGATGCGCGTACGGGTTCTTCAGCGCGTTGCGCCGGTCCTTGTAGGCGACGAGGGAGCCGACCGTCCCGGGGGCTCCCGTGCGCCTCATGTACGCCCGTACATGAGGGGCGAAGAAGCCGCCGGCGCCGGCCAGCAGCGGCTGCTGGAACGGGACGGGCAGGGACAGGCCCCACATCGCGTTGGATTCGGACTGCTTTTCGAAGGCGAGGGTCAGTACCGTCCGGTGGACGCGCGCGGCGACGAGGCTGGCGGCGACCAGCGCGGTGGAGCCGCCGACCGAGCCCGCGGTGTGGACCCGGAGCATCGGCTTGCCGACGGCTCCGAGGGCGTCGGCGAGGTAGAGCTCCGGCATCATCACGCCCTCGAAGAAGTCGGGGGCCTTGCCGATGACGACGGCGTCGACGTCCGACCAGTCCAACTCGGCATCGTCGAGCGCCCTGCGGGCCGCCTCGCGGACCAGCCCGGCGAGGGAGACGTCCCGGCGGGCGGCGACGTGCTTGGTCTGGCCGACGCCGACGACGGCCACTGGCTCCTTGCTCATGACTGCTCCCCCTCCAGTACGGCGACCAGGTTCTGCTGAAGGCACGGCCCCGAGGTCGCGTGTGCGAGCGCCCGGTCGGACTCGCCCCGGTGGATGCGGGCCGCCGCCTCGCCGAGGCGGATGAGCCCTGCCGCCATCACCGGGTTGGCGGCGAGCGCGCCGCCCGAGGGGTTGATGTTCACTGCGGGGCCGAGCCGCAGCGCCTTGCGCAGCACCACCTCCTGGGAGGTGAAGGGCGCGTGCAGTTCGGCGGTGTCGACGGGCCGGCCGAAGGCGCCGGCCCGCTCGGCGGCCAGCCGGGTGGACGGCGAGTCGGTGAGGTCGCGGACGCCGAGGCTGTGCGCCTCGATCCGGTGATCGAGACCGCGGATCCAGGCGGGTCGGGAACAGAGCCGGCGTGCCGTGTCCCCCGCGGCCAGGACGACGGCGGCGGCGCCGTCGCCGACGGGTGGGCAGTCCCCGGTGCGCAGCGGGCGGACGAGGTAGTCGCCGGCGGGCACCGGACCGCGCAGCTGGGCGTGCGGGTTGGCCTCGGCGGAAGCACGGTTTCGGGTCGCGACCGCGGCGAGTGCGCGCTCGTCCGCGTCACCCGCGTCGATGACCGCTTGGGCCTGGAGCGCGGCGAGCGCCACCGAGTCGGGCCACAGGGGTGCCAGGTAGTACGGGTCGAGCTGGCGGGTCAGTACGTCGCGGAGCTCGCCCGGTGACGACTTGCCGTAGGAGTAGACGAGAGCGGTGTCTGCCTCGCCGGTCTGGATCTTGACCCAGGCCTCGTACAGCGCCCAGGCGCCGTCCATCTCGACGTGCGATTCGGAGATCGGCGGCCAGGCACCGACGCCGTCGAGGGTCATGGTGAAGGAGAAGGCCCGGCCGGCGAGGTAGTCGCTGGAGCCGGAGCAGGTGAAGCCGATGTCGCTCGCCTGGAGGCCGGTCTGCGCGAGGACGTCGTGCAGCACCGGCATGACCATCTCGACCTCCGACAGCTCGTCGGTGCGCCGCCGGTGGTCGCTCTGCCCGAAGGCGACGATCGCCACGTCCCTGGCGTACGGCATCAGAGCAGCTCCTTGTACGCGTCGTAGTCGGCGTCCGGTTCGCCGGTGGGCCGGTAGTGGTCGGGAAAGCGGCCGCCTTCGGTCCACACCGGTTCTACGCGCAGGCCCATCCGCACCTGGTCGTAGGGGATTCCGCCGATGCGGCCGTGCAGGGCGAGCCCCGCGCCGTCGAGGGCGATGTGCGCGTAGACGTACGGCACTTCGATGTCCAGGTTCTTCGCCTTGATGTTGACGATGCAGAAGGTCGTGACGGTGCCGCGCGGCCCGACCTCGACCTGCTCCCCGGTCGCCACGCCGCAGGTGGGGCAGGCGCCGCGGGGCGGGACGTACACCTTGCGGCAGGAGGGGCAGCGCTCGCCGACTGTCTTCCGGTCGCCGAGGGCCTTGATGTACGCGGTCTGGGCGCGACCGGGCGAGTACGTGTAGTCGAGCCGGGCCGGCACGACGATGCCGGTGACGGGGTCCGGGAACCCGGCGCTGTACGGGCCGGGCCGGGCGGCTTCCGTACCGTCGTGCCCGTCGTGGGGTTCGAAGCAGGCGATGTCGGTGATCGCGCCGGAGCGTTCGCCGGCCCAGCGGATCCGGACGCGCATTCCCGTGCGTACGGTGTCCGGTGCCGGTACGTCGAGCACGTGCAGCAGGGCGGTGTCCGCTCCGTCGAGCCTGACGAGCACCCAGGCGAAGGGGGTCGGCAGCGGCTGCTGGGGGCGGGGGTCCGGATTCCAGGCCCAGGTGGTGACCGTGCCGGTTGGGGCGACCTCGACGAGATCGCGCAGCTCGGCGGAGTCGACGGGGTCGTACTCGACGGGCGGTACGAGCACCCGGCCGTCGCTCGTGCGCACGCCTAGGACGGTGCGTTCGCGCAGAGCGGTGAGGAAGGCGCCCTGGACGGGCCCGAGGGAGCGGGTGAACGGGAACTCGACGACCAGCGGGGCGCGCAGCACCTCTGGTGGCGGGGCGGCTGTCATGGGCGGAACTCCAGTTCTCCGCGGACGGGTGGTCGCTCCGGCGGACGCCGGAAGGGGGTGGCCGGCTCAGGCGACGCGGGGTCGCCGGCTTCGGGCGCGGGGTCGCCGGCTCAGGCTCGCCGGTAGACCGGCGGGCGCTTCTCGGCGAAAGCCCGGGCGCCCTCCTTGGCATCGGCCGTGTCGAAGACGGGCCAGCCACGCTCGAGTTCGGCCTTCAGGCCGTCCGTCTCCGTCATCTCCGCCGTCTCGTAGACGGACGCCTTGACCGCCTCGACGGCGAGCGGGCCGCAGGCGTTGATCTGTTCGGCTAGGGCGAGCGCCGTCTGCAGTGCGGTGCCGTCGGGCACGACACGGCCGACGAGTCCGATACGAGCCGCCTCTTCGGCGCTGTACGGGCGGCCGGTGAGGAGCATTTCGAGTGCGTGGGTGCGCGGGATCTGGCGCTGGAGGCGTACGGTCGAGCCGCCGATGGGGAAGAGGCCCCGTTTCACCTCGAAGAGGCCGAAGGTGGCGCTCCGGCCGGCCACCCGGATGTCGGTACCCTGCAGGATCTCCGTACCGCCCGCGACGCAGTAACCCTCGACGGCGGCGATGACGGGCTTGCGAGGGCGGTGGTGGCGCAGCATCGCCTTCCAGTGCAGATCGGGGTCGGCCTTCAGCCGGTCCCGGTACCGCTCTCCTTCCATCCCTTTGCCGGCCAGGGCCTTGAGGTCCATGCCGGCGCAGAAGTCGCCGCCCGCGCCGGTGAGCACCACGGAGCGGATCGCGTCGTCCTCGTCCGCCTCCTGCCAGCCGTCGTACAGCCCTACCAGGAGTGGCAGCGAGAGCGCGTTCTTCGCCTCGGGCCTGTTCAAGGTGAGTACCAGCGTGGCGCCTTCGCGCTGCACGGTGAGGTGTTCGGTACCAGCCATCGCCGTTTCTCCCGTCTCAAGACCTAGAACAGGTTGCAGGAGACGCGGATGCAGTTCAATAGTTTTCTGACAGGTAGTCAGATTTCTTTGACGGTCCCTCTTCCCAGTTGGGATGCACGGCGCTCTAATGACCGCCGAGCCAGTTGGTTGCCGGGGTCAGGAGGAACGGTGGAGTACAACCTTGCCGACCTGTTCGAGTCGGTCGTCGACGTGGTCCCCGACCGCGAGGCGCTCGTGTACGTCGACCATCCCGGCACCGGGGCGGAGCGCCGGCTCACCTACGCCCAGCTCGACGTGGCGGCCAACCGCATCGCCCACCACCTCCTGGACAGCGGGATCGAGCCGGGCGAGCACCTCGGCCTGCACCTCTACAACGGCATCGAGTACCTGCAGACGGTGCTGGCGTGTCTGAAGGCCCGGATCGTGCCGGTGAACGTCAACTACCGCTACGTCGAGGAGGAGCTGGTCTACCTCTACCGGGACGCGGACCTGGCGGCCCTGGTCTTCGAGGCGGAGTTCACCGAGCGGGTCGCGGGCGCTCTGCCACGGACGGAGAAGCTGCGGCATCTGGTGCGGGTGGGGACCCCGCCGGAGGACGCCCCCGAGGTACGGGCGACCGCGTTCACCGAAGCCGAGGCGTCCGGATCTCCCGGACGAGGGTTCGGGCCAAGGTCCGCGGACGACCTCTTCATCATTTACACCGGCGGCACGACCGGGATGCCCAAGGGCGTGATGTGGCGGCAGGAGGACCTTTTCTTCTCCGGCCTCGGCGGCGGCGCGCCGACCGGCGACCCGGTCAAGGCTCCGGAGGAGCTGGCCGAGCGGGTGGCGGCGGGCGGTGACGGCATCACCTTCTTCCCCACTCCCCCGCTGATGCACGGCACTTCCACGCTGACGGCGTTCATCGGCTTCAACTTCGGCCAGCGCATCGTCATCCACCGCAAATTCGTGCCGGAGGAGGTGCTGCGCACCATCGAGAAGGAGAAAGTCACCAGCGTGTCGCTGGTGGGCGACGCGATGCTGCGGCCGCTCGTCGACGCGCTGAAGGGGCCACTCGGCGGAACAGACTGCTCCGCCCTGTTCAGCGTCTCCAGCTCCGGGGCGATCATGTCGGAGACCGTGCGCGCCCAGTTCCACGAGCTGGTGCCCCACGTGATGCTGCTGAACAACTTCGGCTCCTCCGAATCCGGCTTCAACGGCACGGCGACGGACGACTCCGGCCCCGAGAAGGGCTTCCGGCTGCGGGTCAACGCCCGCACCGCCGTCGTCGACCCGGCCACGTACGAGCCGGTCGCGGTCGGCGAACCAGGACGCGTCGCACAGCGCGGACATGTGCCGCTGGGCTACTACAACGACCCGGAGAAGACGGCCGACACCTTCTTCCGCAAGGGCGACGAGCGCTGGGTACTGCTCGGCGACATGGCGACCGTCGACGAGGACGGCATCGTCACCGTGCTCGGGCGCGGCTCGCAGTGCATCAACACCGGCGGCGAGAAGGTCTACCCCGAAGAGGTCGAGCAGGCCCTGAAGTCGCATCCCGACGTGTACGACGTGCTGGTCGCGGGTGTACCCGACCCGAAGTGGGGCAACCATGTGGCGGCGGTGGTGCAGCTGCGCCAGGGGGCGGCGGAGCCGTCGCTCGACGAGATCCAGTCGCACTGCCGGACCCGTCTGGCCGGGTACAAGATCCCGCGGCAGCTGGTGATAGCCCCGGAGATCCGGCGTTCCCCGAGCGGCAAGGCGGACTACCGCTGGGCCCGCACGATGGCCGCGACGGACGGCGGGCCACCGGCATAGGTGTGGCGTTCGGAGCATGCACTTCGGTGTCGCGACCGCCATGTCGCTCATAGCAGTCGCCGAGGCCGACAGCCGGGACGCCCTCGACGACTACATCGAGGCACAGGTACACGGGCCGGTGGTGCTGCACCGGCACGTCGAGGCGCTGGTACTGGATCCGGGCCACCGCGGCTCCGACGCACAGGCGGCCCGCCCGCCGCCTCGGCTGTCCGGTGGAGTGGCACTCGGGCGTCAGGCCGACGGTCGAGGAACTCCGGCGCCGTCCGGAGTACCGCGGACAGGACTGTGCCGGCCCGGGGGCGGAGATCGCGGTCGGTGGCAGGCTGGATCCGCGGGTCATCGGGGAGCCGGCCCGCACCGGCCACTACGACCCCCAGGCGCTCAAGAAGGTGTGGCACTATGAGGCGCGCTTCAGCGCCCCGCGCACGGCGTAAGCCGTTTGCGCACGCGATGTATCCATCCGCTTACCCCGTGTGGCGAGCCGCGATGAACGCCCATAGCTTCGGCTCATGACGAAACGACAGATCAAGAGCCTCGCATGCATCGCAGTCGTCGCGGCCACCGGACTGGGCGCAGCCGCGCCGTCCGCCGCCGACAGCCGGCACGTGGTGCGTCCGGGCGAATCGATCCAGGAAGCGGTGAACGCCGCAAAGCCGGGAGACACCATTGTGATCTCGCCCGGCACCTACCGTGAGAGCGTCCTGATCACGAAGCCGAACCTGACCCTGCGGGGTGCGGGGGCGCGCACGGTGATCGTGCCAGGGGCGGCGAAACGGTCCGCCAACGCCTGCGCGCAGGCCGGCAACGGAATCTGTGTCATGGGTACGGAGAAAGCAACCGTCGACGGCGTACGCATCCGCGCGCTGACGCTCTCGGGATTCAAGAAGAACGGCATCTGGGCCACCCGCACCGACCGGCTGACCGTCCGGAAGGTGATCGCCGAGAAGAACGGCGTATGGGGCATTGCCCAGGAGAGGTCCACCCGGGGGGTGTTCCGGGGCAACATCGCCCGGGACAACGCCGAGTCCGGCATCTTCATCGCCAACACCATCGACCGGGAGGGTGGTGCCATCGACACCGAGGGGGCGGTGGTGCGGGACAACCGTCTGACGGGGAACCGGATCGGTGTCACGGTCAGGCGGGTCAGAAACCTGTCCGTGGCCCGCAACACCCTTACGGGCAACTGTGGCGGGGTGTTCGTCGTGGGCGACGAGACGAAGCCCTGGGCGGGCGCGATGACCATCCGCAACAACCTGATCCACAAGAACAACAAGTTCTGCCCCGGCAACACCAGGCTCCCCGTCATCCAGGGCTCCGGCATCGTCCTCACCGGCGCCGAGGACACCGTCGTGCGCTCGAACGTGGTCACGGACAACGTGGGCTCGTCACCGCTCTCCGGCGGCATCGTGCTGTTCAAGAGCTTCGTGGGCGCCCTCAACACCAACAACGTCATCCGGGACAACGTGGTGCTCCGCAACGGTTCGGCCGACCTGGCCAACCGGGACACCGGAACGGGCAACACGTTCTCCGGCAACATGTGCCAGGCCTCCGAACCCGCGGGGATGTGCTGACCGGTGTTCCTCTTCACCAGGAGAATCGAGGCGGTATGACGATCGCCAGTCCGACCCCCACGACCACTACCTCCACCACCCCCGCGGTTGCCTCTCCCGCCCCGCAGTCCTCCATGCGGCTGAGGGAACTCGTCTTCGGGGCGGCGTGCGCGGCGGCCGTCCGGGCGGCTGCCCGCCTGGGCGTGGCCGACGCGCTGGGCGAGACGCCCACGGGCGCGGAGGACCTCGCGGCGGCCGTGAAATGCGACGCGCGGTCGCTGCGGAGGCTGCTCCACACCCTGTCCTGCTACGGGATCTTCGCCGCGACCGAGGACGGCAGATTCGTCCACACCGACATGTCGCGGATGCTGCGCGAGGACGACCCGAACAGCCTGCGCTCCATCTCCCTGTGGTGCACGGAGCCGTGGACCTGGGACGTCTGGCCACGGCTCGACGATGCGGTGCGCACCGGCTCCAGCGTCTTCCACGAGGTGTTCGGCAAGGGCTTCTTCGAACATCTGCATCAGGACGCGCCCGAGTCGGCGCATGTGTTCAACCAGGCCATGACGACGTCCAGCATGCAGTCCGCGCTGGACGTCGCGGAACTCCTCGACCTCACCGGCGTTTCGTCGGTCGCGGACATCGGAGGCGGTCAGGGCCATGTGCTCGCGAGCCTGCTCGAGAGGCATCCCCAGGTCCGCGGCACACTGCTCGACCTGCCCGACGTGGTGGCCAAGTCCGATCCCCGGCTGTCCGACGGCGGGCCGCTCGCCAAGCGGGTCCGCATCCTACCGGGGGACTGCCGGCAGAGCATCCCGGTCAAGGCCGATCTCTACATCATCAAGAACATCCTCGAATGGGACGACGACAGCACCCGCAGAACTCTGGGGAACGTCGTCGCGGCGGCTCGCCCGGGAGCCAGGGTCGTGGTCATCGAGAACCTCGTGGACGACACGCCCTCCATGAAGTTCACCACCGCCATGGACCTGCTTCTGCTGCTGAATGTCGGCGGCGCCAAGCATTCCAAGGAGAGTCTGGTCGACCGGATCACCGATGCCGGTCTGCTCATCGGCGAAATCCGGCCGGTCAACGCGTATCTGCACGCGTTCGAGTGCACCGTCCCCGGCTGAGCCCTCTTCCCTCGCGGTCTCGCGAAACGAATCCGCGAGACCGCGAGGAACGAACCCCGCGGGGAACGAACCGAAACGCCCCGAGCCCGGCTCATCGCCGGGCTCGGGGCGAACTCATGCTCGTCACGCGGTACGGTCGCGCTCCCAGCGGTAGAACTGGTGGGCCATGGCGTCCTTCGGGCTCTTCCAGGTTTCGGGGTCGTACGGGCTGACGAAGGCGGACAGCTTGTCGCTGATGTCCCGGAAGGCCGGGTGTTCCGTGACCTTCGCGATCTCGGGGCCGGGCGGCCGCTCCGATTCGATGAGGTGCAGGTACACATCGCCGAACTGGAACAGACTGCGCCGGCTGACTCCGACGAGGTGTGGCAGTTCACCGCCGTCGGAGGCCGCGAACAGGTCGGCGATGTCCGGAGCCGAATCCGGCGCCATACGGGCGACGATCAGAGCGTGGTGCATCGGGGGGTCCCTTCGTGTGCCGCCGGGAACCGGCGGCACGTAGGCGGCGGGCGGCGGGCGTCAGTTCGGCGTGACCGGGGCGGGCGTGTGGCCTTCGCGGTCGTGCTGCTCGATCCGGTCGCGGATCAGTTCCATCTGGATGCGGGAGTTGCGGTTGATGTTGTCCGTCATCCAGGCGTCGTCGACCGGGGCTTCGGGCTTCATCGCGAAGTCCTGCGTCCACTGCATCCGGATACCGTCCGGCACCTCCTCGTACTCCCAGCGGATGTCCATGTACTGGAACGGGCCGGGCTCGACCCGGCGGGCGCGGACGCAGAGCCCGGCGCGGTCGGTCTCCCGTTCCGAGACCCAGCTCCAGACCTTGCCGTTCTCGTCGGGGTGCATGGTCAGCCGGAAGGTCGTCTTGTCGCCCTCCCGGGCGAGGATCTCGACCGACGCGTACTCACTGAACAGCCGAGGCCAGTTCTCGATGTCGTTGGTCACGTCCCAGACGAGGTCCAGGGGGGCTGCGATGGTGATTTCGTTCTCGGTGTGTCCGGGCACGTCAGGCTCCAGTCATGAGGGTGTTGTTGACGAGGTCGAGGAACTCACGCGGCGTCTTGCACCGGTCGGCGTCGGGGGGCAGCGGCCGGCCGTGCCGGTTCTCCAGCTCGCCCACGATGCCGAGGAGGCCCAGCGAGTCGAGGCCGAACTCGTCGAACTTGGAGTCGGGGCGGCTCGCCATCTCGTTCGGATCGACGGTCAGGCCGGCGCCCTTCTTCATCAGCACGGCCAGTTCTTCCATGGTCAGTTGAGCGTTCATGAGAGTTCTCCTTCTCACGTGGTGGTGTCGGTGGCGCCCCGCAGCACCAGGGCCGCGTTCGACCCCATGAGCCCACGGCTGAGCACGAGCGCCGTCCGCAGTTCGGCGGGACGAGCGGCGCCGGTCACCACGTTGAGGTCGTGGCACACGTCGAAGACGTTGGGCGTGGGCGGTATGACGCCGTGTTCCATGGCGAGCACCGCGGCGGCCGTGTCCAGGACGGGCGCACCGCAGTAGGCCCTGCCGATACCCGACTTGGGAGCCGTGACCGGTACGCGCGGCCCGTAGGCGCCCAGGGCGTCGGCTATCGCCAGGGCCTCTGCCCGGTCCGCCGCCGGCACGCCGAGCGCGTCGGCGAAGACGACGTCGATCTCCTCCGGCGCGCAGTGGGCTTCCCGCAACGCGCCGCGGATCGCCTGGGCGAGTCCCTCCCGGGACTCCTCCCAGCGGGACGCACCCGTGAAGGTCGCGGCGTGGCCGGCCAGCTTGGCCCGGATCCGGGCGCCGCGGCGACGGGCCGACTGCTCCTCCTCGACGACCAGCATGGCTCCGCCCTCGGCGGGGACGAAGCCGCAGGCTTCGGCGGTGAACGGCCGGTAAGCACGCGCCGGGTCGTCGCAGGTGCTCAGATCCTCGTACCCGAGCTGGCAGACCACCGAGTACGGGGCCAGGGGTGCCTCGGCGGCACCGACCACGACGGCGTCGGTGCCCCGGCCGATGGCGCCGGCGGCGTGTGCGAGCGCGTCCAGACCGCCGGCCTCGTCGCTGGCCACGACACCACAGGGTCCCTTGAAGCCGCCGCGGATGGATATCTGGCCGGTGCTGGCGGCGTAGAACCAGGCGATGGACTGGTACGGCCCGACGTAGCGGGAGCCCTGGCCCCAAAGCCGCTGGAGCTCCCGCTGACCGAACTCGCCACCGCCCGATCCGGCGGCGGTCACCACCCCGACGGCGAACGGTGATCCGTCGTAGTCGGCGCGGCCGAGCCGGGCGTCGTCCAGCGCGAGGTCGGCCGCCGCCATCGCGAAGTGGGTGAACCGGTCGGTCTGGACGAGATAGCGCTCTTCGATGAGCGCCATCGGGTCGAAGCCCCGCACCTCGCCGGCCACGCGCAGCGGCAGATGCTCGCATCCCTCACGGGTGACCCGGTCGAGAACGCTGATGCCTTCCCGCGTCGTCTTCCAGAAGACCTCGGTGCTCGCCCCGCTGGGGGCGACGACACCTATTCCTGTGACGACCGAACGCCGATCCTGCCGGAAGCTCATCGTGTCCTCCCACTTGGTCGGGTCATGACCACCGCGGACTGGAATCCGCCGAACCCGCTGCCGACCGAGAGCACGCTGCGCAGTTTCAGGGGGCGCGCGGTGCGTGGCACGTAGTCGAGGTCGCACTCCGGGTCCGGGGTCTCGTAGTTCGCCGTCGGCGGCACGACCTGGTTGGCCAGCGCCAGCACGCATGCCACGATCTCGATCGCACCGATGGCGCCCAGCGAGTGGCCCACCATCGATTTGATCGAGCTCATGGGCACGTTGTAAGCGTGTGCGCCCAGCGACCGCTTCACCGCGGCCGTTTCGTGCCGGTCGTTCTGCTGGGTGCCCGAGCCGTGCGCGTTGACGTAGTCGATCTGTGAGCTGTCGAGGCGGGCGTGGTCGAGAGCGTTGTTGATGGCCTCGGCCATCTCCAGGCCCTCGCGGGTCAGTCCGGTCATGTGGTAGGCGTTGCCGAACGTGGCGTACCCCTTGATCTCGCAGTACACGGTGGCGCCGCGGGCCCGTGCGTGGTCCAGGTCCTCCAGCACGAGCACGGCCCCGCCCTCGCCCATGACGAAGCCGTCCCGGTTGGCGTCGAACGGCCGCGAGGCGTGCGCCGGGTCGTCGTTGTTCGCCGACGTCGCCTTGATGGCGTCGAAGCAGGCCACCGTGATCGGGGAGATCGGCGAGTCCGACGCGCCTGCGATGCACACGTCGACCCGGCCCTCCTCGATGGACTGGAAGGCGTACCCGATCGCGTCGAGACCGGAGGTGCATCCCGTCGAGACGGTCTGGACGGGGCCGTGTGCGCCGACCTGTTCGGCGACCGCGGAGGCGAGGGAGCTCGGTGAGAACGCCCGGTGCAGATGACGGCCCGCCGGCCGGTGGTCCACGTCCCAGCGCGAGCCGCTACCGCTGACGGCCACGTAGTCGTGTTCGAGGCGTGTGGTGCCGCCGACCGCGGTGCCCAGGGACACCCCTATGCGCCAGGGGTCCTCCTTCTCCGGGTCCAGGCCGGCGTCACGTATGGCCTCCTTGGCGGCCACCAGGGCGAACTGGATGTACCGGTCCGAGCGCGCCACCTGCTCGCTGTCGAGCCCGTGGGCCGCGGGATCGAAGTCGCACTCGGCCGCGATACGGGAGCGGAAGCCCTCCGGGTCGAAGAGGGTGATGCCCCGCGTCGCCGTGCGGCCGTTCGAGAGCAGGTCCCAGAACGCCGGTGCGCCCACTCCGCCGGGGGCGACGATGCCGACCCCGGTGATCGCCACCCGCCGGGTCACGAAACCACCTCCGTACGTTCTGGCGGCCAGCCCTGCTCGGTGCTGTCCGTGTGCTCGGTGTCGACGTGCCCCAGCTCAGGGCGCGGGGCGAGCGGGCCGAGGTGGAAGACCATGCGGGCCTCGACGTCGCCCACGTTGCGGAAGCGGTGTCGCACATGAGGGGGAATCAGTAGGCCCTGGTCGGGCCGGATCGGGTGCGGTTCCCCGTCCAGGTCCACCTCGAGGAGTCCGCTCACGACGTACACGAACTCCTCGGAGTACGGGTGGTAGTGCTCGCCGATGCGGTCACCGGGCTGCACGATGGCCAGGCCCATGAAGCCACTCGTGGCGCCCACCGCGGTCGGCGTGAGCATGGCGCGCAGGTCGCCTCCGCGCCTGCGGTTGGGCTGGGTCTCGCTGAGGTCCACGATGCGTGGGCGGTGCATGGTCATGGGTACTTCCTCCAGGTGCGTTGTGCCGGCGGCGTTGAGCGGGTGACCCTCTGGGCCCGGTGCCGGATCAGGAGTCCCGGGCCAGCCGGTCGGTGATCAGGTTCATGTCGGATCGCTCGAGGAACCGCGCGATTTCCGCGTCGCTCCTCGGCGCGTTGTCCGCCGGGCCTTCCAGCAGACGCGCCAGCACGGCCGCCTTGCGGGCGCCTTCGACGCCGAGCGCCAGCGCTGGCCTGGCGTTCATCGGGCCACTGATGTCGATGAGCCTGACCACGATGTCGTCACGCTGGAAGATCGTGCTGCTGTCGATGGGGCTCGTGGCGTCATCGGCCGCCGCTTCGTCCTGGCCGGCCAGCAGCCGGGCCAGTGCCATGCCGCAGCCCTGCTTGGCCTGGTAGAGCATCGCGTGCCGGGTGACGGCCGACGGGTCGTGCTCGCGCGCGGCCACATGGTGGACCGCGGGGAGCGCGGCGCGGGTGAAGAACACCCGGGCGGAGTCGGGATCGCTGAGATCGCGGTCCTGCTCCAGGTAGGGGTTGATGGCCTCCTCGACGGCCCTGACCTCCGGCTGCTGCGCCACGTGACGCAGGGCCGCCAGCAGGTCGCCCTGTACCTCGACCGCTCGTACGACGCGGTTGCCGTGCATGAACAGCGAGGTGCGGCGCAGCCGGGTGATCTCGTCGACCCTCGACTCCGGCGGGGTGTATCCGGCCAGGATCTTGGCGACGGTCGCCTCGCTGCCCGGCTTGACCGTGAAGGTGAGGGCGTGTCGGACCACACCGTCGCCGAGACGGGGGGAGGTCTGGAGGTGGCCCTTGGCCGGCTCGGGGTCGCCGGTGAAGCTCTTCCCGGTCTCCCGCAGGATGCTGAAGCGCAGGGATCGGGTGTCGCGTACACAGTTGTGCAGCGGCTGGACCGTCTTGACGTGCTCCTCGCTGTTCACCCAGGCGAGGAAGGGCGGTGCGCTCTCCCATTCGCTGGTGATGAGCCACTGCGAGGGGTTCTCTATCGACTGGCACAACTGGTCGCTGAGGTGTCCGGGAACGGACGCGACCTGGTTGCGCAGGTGCTCGTACGCTTCGAGGAACTGCTTCTGGGCACCTTCGTGAAGGTCCAGCAGCAGAACGACCCGAAGCCTGGAGCCGTCGAAGGCGGACTGCGATATCCGTTCCGACAAGGTTGTCATCATTCTCACTCCTCCGATGGCGGATGCGGACGGTCCGCCCCCCACGTCGCGGGCGGCTCTCCCGAGTCGATCGTGGGCCGCTGGTACGGGTGGCGCGAGATGTGTGAACCAAGCGGGTGAATGGGCGTCCGAACCAGTCCCACAAGGGCATGGACACTGCATCCCGTAGGGCGAGCTGGAGCGACTGATGAACGAGAAGATCGACGACCGGGTGCCGGTCCTCATCGTGGGCGGCTCCCTGGTGGGCCTGTCCGCCTCACTGTTTCTGGGCCGGCTCGGCATCCGGCATCTGCTGGTCGAAAAACACGCGAGCACGTCGATGCACCCGCGCGGGCGCGGGAACAACGTGCGCACGATGGAGGTGTTCCGCACGGCGGGCGCCGAGCCGGGGATCCGGGAGGCCGCGTCGGTCCTCGCGGACAACCACGGGATCCTGCAGGCGGGGTCACTCACAGGCGACGACCAGGAGTGGCTGTTCAAGGAGATCGACCCGGGCGGCGGGCTCGCGCGCTTCAGCCCGACGGGCTGGTGCCTCTGCAGTCAGAACGATTTGGAACCGGTCCTGCTGGCCCAGGCCCGCCGACAGGGGGCGGACATCCGGTTCTCCACCCAGATGGTCTCCTTCGACCAGGACTCGACCGGAGTGACCGCGGTCGTGAAGAGCCGCGAAACCGGTGAACTCAGCACAATCCGCGCGGACTATCTCATCGCGGCCGACGGGCCCCGCAGTCCGGTGCGTGAACATCTGCGGATCGGGCAGACCGGGCCCGGTGATCTGTTCCACAACGTGAGCATCACCTTCCGCTCCAAGCGTCTGGCGGACGTGCTGGGCGACCGGCGCTTCATCGTGTGCTACCTGACCAACCCGCTCGCGGACGGCGCTCTGTTGCCGGTGGACAACCTGGAGAGGTGGGTGTTCCACGCGCCTTGGCAACCCGACCGCGGGGAGACCCTGGAGGACTTCACCGACGACCGGTGCGCGAAGCACATCCGCCAGGCGGTCGGCGCGGCCGACCTCGACGTGGAGATCACCGGCCGGGCGCCGTGGCACGCCGCCGAGCGGGTCGCGGAGCGGTACTCGGCCGACCGGGTCTTCCTGGCCGGGGACTCCGCCCACGAGATGTCCCCCACCGGGGCGTTCGGCTCCAACACCGGTATCCAGGATGCGCACAACCTGGCCTGGAAGCTCGCCGCCGTCCTGGACGGCTGGGCGGGCCCCGCACTGCTCGAGTCCTACGACGCCGAGCGCCGGCCGGTGGCGCGGGCGACCAGCGCGCGGGCCTCCGCGCGGTCGAGCGAGCACAGTCACCCGGGCTACGCACCCGCTCCCGGCGTGGGCGGCGGAAGGCAGGGCGGGATCCTCTCGGTCGCCATGGGTTACCGCTACATCCGGGGCGCGGTGCTCGGCGTCGACCCGCAACTGCCCGTCGTACCCGAGCGGATGGAGCTGACCGGGGCGCCGGGCACCCGGGCGCCGCACATGTGGCTCCTCCACCGGGGCGAGCGGAAGTCCACGCTCGACCTCTACGAGCGTTCCTTCGTACTGCTCACCGGGTCCGCGGGCGCGGGGTGGCACTCGGCCGCGCAGCGGGTCGCGGACCGGATGTCCGTACGGCTCGACGCCTACCGGGTCGGGGCCGGGCCGGACGCCGATCTGACGCCCGAGACCGGAAACGCGAACGGGGCGGACTGGGCCGAGGTCCACGGCACAACGGACGAGGGTGCCGTACTCGTCCGTCCGGACGGCTTCGTGGCCTGGCGGTCGGCGGGTGCCGTGACCGATCCGGAGGCGACTCTCCACGACATCCTGGCAACACTGCTCGACCGGGCCTGACCTCGCCACCCGGGTCCCGGGCGGGCCCGGAGCCTGGGCGACGCGTCTGTGCGGACCTGGAAACGCCCCGGTGGTCGCGACGAGCCACCGGGGCGTCGAGCCATGGAAGTGACCGCCGCCGGCCGCGACCGCAAGGCGGTTCCCGGTGCCCCTCCCCGCGACAAAGGGCGGCCAGCCCCTTGCACGAGGTGCGACATCCTGGATTACTGATCCGGAACAGAGGACGGCCTTCACCCCCGCCCTGAAGGGCGGAGCACTGGCCAAGATCAGAGGTAGAGCGGCAGCGAGTGGACGGGCCGGTCGTCCTCGTGAAGGTCCAGGGCGGTGATCGCGCTGACGTACTCGTGCACCAGTGCGCGGTGCGTCATCTGCGCGCCTTTGGGCAGGGCGGTGGTGCCGGAGGTGTAGAGCAACTGGACCAGTTCGTGCTGGTCCCGGTCGGGGTCGAACTCCTCCGGCTCGCTCAGCGCGGCGAGCAGCGAGTCGTCCGTGCCGCGCAGCGCGCGAACGGCGAAGCCGTCCGGGATCCGGCCGGCCAGGTCGGGGTCCGCGAGGACCAGCGCGCTGTCGGACTGCTCGAGGATGTACGCGAGGTCGTCGCCGGTGAGGTTCTGATTGACCGGCACATGCACCAGGCCGGCGCGCGCACAGGCGAGGAAGGCGATCAGGTAGGCGTCCGAGTTGTGGCCGTAGGCGGCGACCCGGTCGCCCCGCTCCAGCCCGTGAGCGGTCAGGACGGCCGCCGCGGAGGAGACCGCCTCGTTCAACTGTGCGTAGGTCCACGTCCGGTCCCGGTAGTGGACCGCCGTTCGCCCGGGCACCCGCCCGGCGCTGACCCGCACGACCCCGTCGACCGTGTTGTTGCGCAGTCCCCGCATCGCGCGCCCTTCCGTCATGGCCCGATCCTGTTGCGGCCGGGCGGGACAGGTCAAGACCGGAGATACCGAACGGGATGTTGACAGGTGCTCACCTCTGCTGAATGAGTGACCGGTGACACTTCCGTGTCACGAGCAACCACCGTGGCTCATCGCCCATTTGGGAGGCACGTTGCACCTCCGCACCCGCATCGGACGTCTCGCCCTCACCGCTCTCGCGCTGGTGACCGCCACCGCCTCGCTGCCGCCGGCCGCCGCCGCGGACGACCGCGACGGTCGGCATCGCCCGTCCGGGGGCGGCCTTTCCGCCGTCATCCGGTACACCGAGTACGGCATCCCGCACATTCTCGCCAAGGACTACGCGAACCTCGGCTTCGGCACCGGCTGGGCGCAGGCCGCAGATCAGGTCTGCACGCTCGCCGATGGTTTCGTCACCCTGCGCGGCGAACGCTCCCGGTATTTCGGGGACGACGCGGCGCCCGACGGGTCGCTCTCCTCGGCCGGCCGGAACCTCTCCAGCGACCTCTTCTTCCGCGGTGTACGGGACGCGGGCACGGTCGAGAAGCTGCTCGCGCGGCCCGCCCCGGCGGGGCCGGGCCGCGAGGTACAGGACCTGATGCGCGGCTGGGCGGCCGGCTACAACGCCTGGTTGAAGCAGAACAGGATCACCGATCCGGCGTGCAAGGGCGCGGTGTGGGTGGGGCCCGTCACGACCCTGGACGTCGCGGCACGCGGCTTCGCCCTCGCTGTGCTCGGCGGGCAGGGGCGGGGCGTGGACGGCATCACCGCAGCCCAGCCGCCGGGTGCCACGGCGACCCGCACGGTGGCCCGTACGGCGCAGAGTCCCGAACCGGCCGACGCCGGGCGGGCCGCCCGCGAGCTGTTCGCCTCCGAGAGCGCGGACATGGGTTCCAACGCCGTCGCCTTCCGGGGCAGCACGACGGCGAACGGGCGCGGGCTGCTGCTGGGCAATCCGCACTACCCGTGGCAGGGCGGCCGTCGCTTCTGGCAGTCTCAGCAGACCATTCCGGGCGAACTCAATGTCTCGGGCGGCTCCCTGCTGGGCTCTGCCACCATCTCCATCGGGCACAACTCCAAGGTCGCCTGGAGCCACACGGTCGCCACCGGGGTGACCCTCAACCTGCACCAGCTGACCCTGGACCCGGCCGACCCGACGGCGTATCTCGTCGACGGCAGGCCTGAGCGCATGACCCCGCGGACCGTCACCGTGCCGGTACGGGACGGCTCCCCGGTGAGCCGTACCCAGTGGTGGACGCGGTACGGCCCGGTCGTCACCTCCCTGGGCTCCACGCTGCCACTGCCGTGGACTACGAGCACGGCGTACGCGCTGAACGACCCGAACGCGGTGAACCTGCGTGCCTCGGACACCGCGCTGGGCTTCAGCAAGGCCCGCGACACGGAGGGCGTTCTCGACGCGCTGCGCCGCACCCAGGGCATTCCCTGGGTCAACACGATCGCGGCGGACGCGGACGGCCATTCGCTGTTCACCCAGTCACAGGTGCTCCCCCGGATCACCGACGAGCTGGCGCAGCGCTGCTCCACCCCTCTTGGCAGGGCCACGTATCCGGCAGCGGGTCTGGCGGTGCTGGACGGTTCGCGCGGTGACTGCGCACTCGGCTCGGACCCGGAAGCTCTCCAGCCCGGGATCTTCGGGCCGTCGGCGATGCCGACGCTCAAGGACGCACCGTACGCGGAGAACTCCAACGACAGCGCGTGGCTCGCCAACGCCGATCAGCCGCTCACCGGCTACCCGCGGGTGTTCGGCACCGTCGGAACCCCGCGCTCACTGCGGACCCGGGGCGCCGTGGAAGATGTCACGGCGATGGCCCGGAAGGGCGGACTGACCGTCACCGATCTGCAGCGGCAGCAGTTCGCCAACCGGGCGCCGGCCGGGGACCTGGCCGCCGCCGACGCGGCCGCGGCCTGTGCCGCGTTGCCGGGTGGCAGTGCCGTGGGCAGCGACGGCAGCGCCGTCGACGTGTCACAGGCGTGTGCGGTGCTCAAGGGCTGGGACCGGACGGTGGACACCGGCAGCCGCGGGGCGCTGCTCTTCGACCGTTTCTGGCGCCGGCTCGTAGCGACCGTCCCGGCCGCGGAGCTGTGGAAGGTGCCGTTCTCACCGGCCGACCCGGTGCGGACCCCGAACACACTCAACACCGCATCGCCGGGACTGGCCCGGGCGCTGGCCGACGCGGTGGGTGAGCTGCGGAAGGCGGGCATCGCGCTGGACTCCCCGCTGGGCGAGCACCAGTTCGTCGTACGCGACGGCAAGCACATCCCGGTCCACGGCGGCACCGAGGCACTCGGCATCTGGAACAAGATCGAGCCCGCGTGGAACCCGGCCGACGGCGGCTACACGGAGGTGGCGCACGGTTCCAGCTATGTCCAGGCGGTCGGCTGGGACGGCGGCCGCTGCCCGGTGGCCCGCACCTTGCTGACCTACGCGCAGTCCTCGAATCCCCAGTCGCCGTACTTCAGCGATCAGACCGGCCTCTACTCGGCCGAGCGATGGGTGAATTCCCGGTTCTGCGAGAAGGACATCCTCACCTCCCCCGGTCTCCGGGTGGTGTGGGCGCGCGAGCGCCGCTGAGCGGGTCCACCGGGTTCCCCGCCGCCGCATGGGTGCGGCGGCGGGGAACCCGGCACGCGGTCAGGGACTGACGGCGAGGAACAGGAACGCGGCGAAGAGCACCATGTGCACCCCGCCCTGGAGCAGCGTGGCCCGGCCGGGTACGACCGTGAGGGCGCCCACCACCACGGTGAGCGCGAGCAGCACCATGTGGGTCGCCCCCAGGCCGAGCAGCAGGGGGCCGCTGAGCCAGACGGAGGCGAGCGCGATGGCCGGGATGGTCAGTCCGATGCTGGCCATGGCCGAGCCCAGGGCGAGATTGAGGCTGGTCTGCATCCGGTCCCGGTGGGCGGCCCGTACGGCCGCGAGGGTCTCGGGCAGGAGCACGAGCAGGGCGATCACCACCCCGACCACCGCGTTCGGCAGGCCGGCGCTCGCCACCCCCGACTCGATCG
This sequence comes from Streptomyces sp. NPDC051219, assembly GCF_040682335.1. Lineage (NCBI taxonomy): Bacteria > Bacillati > Actinomycetota > Actinomycetes > Kitasatosporales > Streptomycetaceae > Streptomyces > Streptomyces sp. NPDC051219. The sequence goes on along the minus strand of NZ_JBFBAS010000011.1, from coordinate 135,497 downwards.
CGGGCGAGACCGCCTTGGCGTCTCCCACCACCGCCACCAGGGCGACGACGAGCAGGGCGAGGCTCAGCAGCGCCGTACGCCGTCCGGGTGGTGGGGCGTGGTCCTGGGCGTCGTCCCTCGCGGGCCGGCCGACGGGCAGGAAGTAGTCGCGGTGCCGGACCGTCTGTACGGCGACGAAAAGGCCGTAGAGACACAGGGATGCGACCGCCGCGAACGCCAGTTGCGCCGTGGAGAACTCGGGCCCCGGCTTGCTGGTGGTGAAGGTCGGCAGGACGAGGCTCAGGGTGGCCAGGGTCGCCACCGTGGCGAGCGCGCCCCCGGAGCCCTCGGCGTGGAACACGGCGACACGGTTGCGCACCGAGCCCACCAGGATGGACAGGCCGACGATGCCGTTGCACGTGATCATCACGGCGGCGAAGACCGTGTCCCGGGCGAGTGAGGAGGTCTTGGAGCCGCCGTCGACCATCAGGGTGACGATGAGGGCCACTTCGATGACCGTCACTGCCACCGCGAGGACGAGTGAGCCGAACGGTTCGCCCACCCGGTGCGCGACCACCTCGGCGTGGTGCACGGCGGCGAGCACCGCGCCGGCCAGGCACAGCGCGACGACACCGACCGCGGCGGGGGCGAGGTCACGGCCCCAGCTGAGGGCCAGGGCGACCACGGCGACGAGCGGGACCAGCACGGTCCAGTGGAGGGCTGCGAACCGGTTCACCGTGCTCATGGACGACACGCTGCCAGAGGCGCGCGGCGGCCGCGCGGTGTGGCGGGCCGGCCGGCGGGGCGGTGTGGCGGGCCGGCCGCATGGGGTCACGGCCGCGCGTCCCGTCACATGGCGCGGTCGTGGCCGTCCCAGTACGGGTCGCGCAGCCGGCGTTTGTACAGCTTGCCGTTGGGGTCGCGAGGCATCGAGTCGATGAAGTCGACGGTCCTGGGCCGCTTGTATCCCGCCAGCTGCTGAGCGCAGTGCGCCAGTATCCCGGCGGCCAGCGCGTCGCCCGCCCGGTGGCCCGGGGCCGGTTCGACGACCGCCTTGACCTCCTCGCCCCAGTCGGCGTGCGGGATGCCGAACGCGGCCGCGTCCGCGACGGCGGGGTGGGTCAGCAGCGCCGACTCGATCTCGGCGGGGTAGATGTTGACCCCGCCCGAGATGATCATGTCGATCTTGCGGTCGCGGAGGAAGAGGTAGCCGTCCTCGTCGAGAAGGCCGAGGTCTCCGACGGTGAAGAAGTCACCGATGCGGTTCTTCCTCGTCTTGTCCTCGTCCTTGTGGTAGCTGAAGCCGCCGGTGCTCATCTTCATGTAGACGGTGCCGAGTTCCCCGGCCGGCAGCCTGTTCCCGTCGTCGTCGTACACGGCGAGTTCGCTGATCGGCCAGGCCTTGCCGACCGTGCCGGGTTTCTTCAGCCAGTCCTCGGCGGTGGCGAAGGCACCGCCGCCCTCGCTGGCGGCGTAGTACTCCTCCACGCACCGGCCCCACCAGTCGATCATCGCCCGCTTGACGTGGTCGGGGCAGGGCGCTGCGCCGTGGATGGCGTGCCGCATCGACGTCACGTCGTACGCGCCCCGTATGTCCTCGGGCAGTGCGAGCAGGCGGTGGAACTGGGTCGGGACCATATGGGTGTGGGTGCACCGGTACTGGTCGATCAGCCGCAGCATCTCCTGCGGGGTCCACTTGTCCATCAGCACCAGCGGATGCCCGATGTGCAGGGAGGCACCCGCGAACTGGAGCACGGCGGTGTGGTAGAGCGGCGAGCAGACCAGATGCACATTGCCGTCGAACGGCCGGATACCGAAGATGCCGAGGAAGCCGCCGAGGTACGTCTCCTCGGGGAGCTTGCCGGACAGCGGGCGGCGGATGCCCCGGGGCCTGCCCGTGGTGCCCGAGGTGTAGTTCATGACCCACCCGAGGGTGCGGTCATCGGGCACGGTCGTGGGCCGGCCGTCCTGGAGCTCGGCGTAGGGGCGGAAGCCGTGGATGCTGCCCACCGCGTAGCGGTGGGTGGCGGGCAGCCCGGCCTCGTCGGCCGCCGCGGTGGCCGCTTCGGCGAAGCGCTCGTGGGCGATCAGGACCTTGGCACCGGAGTCGGCGACGATCCAGGCTGTCTCGGGTCCGACGAGGTGGTGGTTGACCGGGACGAGGTAGAGGCCGGCCTGGGACGCGGCGAGGTAGGCGGTGAAGAACTCGACGCCGTTGGGCAGGACGACCGCGAAGGCGTCGCCCTGTTCCAGGCCTGCGGCGCGCAGCCCGTGGACGAGTTGGTTCACGGCGGCGTGCAGCCGTCCGGCGGACCACTCCTCACCGTCCGGCGCGACAAGGATCGTACGACCGGGGTCCGCGGCCGCCTGGGCCCAGAAGCCGTTGGGTGCTCGGGACATGGGACTCCTCCGTCAGGGTCGCCGGGTTCATCGGGATGCCGGGCGGTCAGGACCGGCCGGCGATGCGGTTGATGCGGTCGACGGCCCGCTCGAACCCGCTGGTCAGGTCGTCGAAAACGGCCTGGACACTGCGCTCTGAGTTCATCCGGCCGACGATCTGGCCGACAGGGGTGCCGAGCAGCGGCCCGACCTCGTACTTCTGGATACGGGAAAGAGCCTCGGCGACGAGCAGGCCCTGCAGGGGCATCGGCAGGGCGCCGGGGCCGTTCGGGTCGTCCCAGGCGTCGGTCCATTCGGTGCGCAGCTGGCGGGCGGGCTTGCCGGACAGTGCGCGGGAGCGGACCGTGTCGCCGGATCCCGCGTCGATGAGCTTCCGGGTGAGCGCGCGGGAGTGGAGGTCGGCCTCGGTGGTGGTCAGCCAGAGTGAGCCGAGCCAGACTCCCTGGGCGCCGAGCGCGAGCCCGGCGGCGATCTGTTCACCACTGCCGATGCCGCCGGCGGCGAGGACGGGCAGGGGGGACACGGCCTCCACGGCCTCGGGGACGAGCACCATGGAGGCGATCTCCCCGGTGTGGCCGCCGGCTTCGTAGCCCTGGGCGACGACGATGTCGATGCCCGCCTCGGCGTGCCGCCGGGCGTGTTTGGCGCTGCCTGCCAGGGCCGCCACCAGCACGTCATGGGCGTGGGCGCGCTGGATGACATCGGCGGGCGGCGAGCCGAGCGCGTTGGCGAGCAGCTTGATGGGGTAGTCGAAGGCGACGTCGAGCTGGTTGCGGGCGACCTGTTCCATCCAGCCGGTGATCCGCCAGCCGGAGGCCTCGCCGTCGGCGAGTTCGGGCACCCCGTGCTTGGCCAGGGTCTCCTGGACGAAGCGGCGGTGGGCGGCAGGGATCATCGCCTCGACATCGGCCTCGGTCGGCGCGGGGTTTCCCTCACCCCCGGTCTTCTTGGCGGGCATGACGACGTCGAGTCCGTACGGCTTGCCGTCGGTGTGCTCCTGCATCCAGTCGAGGTCGCGCGCGAGGTCGTCGGGCGCGGTGTAGCGGACCGCGCCGAGCACGCCGAATCCGCCGGCCCGGGTGATGGCCGCCGCGACGGCCGGGAAGGGCGTGAAGCCGAAGATGGCGTGCTCGACTCCCAGTTTTCTGCTCAGCTCCGTCTCCATGGGCGCAGGATGCCGTAGCCCGGCGGCCGAGGGAAGAGATTTACTGATGCAGCGTCAGATTCATTGTGTTGACAGCCGATCGCGCGAGGGAAGAAAGTTTCACGTATCGATCGCTCTCCCGAAAGATACTTTCACGAAGGGTCGCGCCATGGGTGGGGACGCTGCGGGCGGAAGAATCAGCCGACGACAACTGGCCGGTGGGGCCATGGCTCTGGGAGGCGCACTCGTGGTGGGTTCACTCCCCCTCGGCGCGGCGTCGGCCGCCGGGCGGGGCAGGGTCCGGACGGCCACCCTGCGGCGCGGCTCCGCGGAGCGGGCGGGGCTGCGGCCCGAGTACCTGGGCCGGCTCGTCACCGATGCGGAGAAGTTCCTCGGCCCCTCCCCCAAGCACCCCTGGTACGCCGGAGCCGTCCTGCTCGCGGGCCGGGGCGGCACGGTGGCACTGCATCATCCGATCGGCAAAGCCGTGCGGTACTCGGCGTACGACGAGAAGACCGACACCGGCGTCGAGTTCCCCGCGGACCGGCAGATCGCGATGGCGGAAGACACGGTTTTCGATCTCGCTTCCGTGTCCAAGCTGTTCACCTCGATCCTGGCGGTGCAGCAGATCGAGCGGGGGGCGCTGGAGCTGGAGGCGGAAGTCGCCTCCTACCTGCCGGAGTTCGCGGGCGGCGGCAAACAGGACGTCACCATACGGCAGCTGCTCACCCACACCTCCGGCTTCCGGGCCTGGATTCCGCTGTACAAGGAGCCCACTCGGGAAGGGAAGCTGCGCCTGCTGTGGAACGAGATGCCGGCCAGTGCGCCAGGCACCAGGTACCTCTATTCCGACCTCAACCTGATCTCCCTTCAGCTCGTGCTGGAGAAGATCACCGGTCGCCCTCTGGATGTGCTGCTTCACGACGAGATCACCGCTCCGCTCGGGATGCACCGCACGCGCTACAACCCGCCCGCTTCCTGGAAGCCGCGGATCGCCGCCACCGAGGACGCCCGGCAGCCCTGGTCAGGCCTCCAGCGGGGGTTGGTGTGGGGCGAGGTGCACGACGAGAACGCGTACAGCTTCGGCGGCGTCGCCGGACACGCCGGCGTCTTCTCCTGCGCCTGGGACCTCGCGGTGCTCGGCCGGACGCTGCTCAACGGCGGCTCGTACGGCCGCGCTCGCGTCCTCACACCCGAGTCGGTGGAGCTCATGTTCACCGATTTCAACACCGCCTTCCCGGGCGACGAACACGGCCTGGGCTTCGAGCTCTACCAGCACTGGTACATGGGCGCGCTGGCCACTCCGCGCACCGCCGGCCACACCGGATTCACCGGCACCAGCCTCGTCCTGGACCCGTCCACCGACTCGTTCCTCGTGGTGCTCGGCAACTCGGTGCACCCCGTGCGCAGTTGGCGCTCGGGCAGCGCCCCGCGCGTCGCCGCGGCCAACAACCTCGCACGAGCCGTCCCGGTGCGGCCCGCACACGGGCGCACGGCCTGGTTCGCCGGGATGACGAGCGCCACCACCGCCACGCTCACGCTGCCGCCGCTCACCCTCGCCTCCGACCGCGCGCGGCTGCGCTGTGCCCTGTGGTGGGACACCGAGCCGAGCTCCGACGCGCTCTTCCTCGAAGCCTCGGCCGACGACGGCGCGACCTGGCAACCGGTGCCTTTCACCACCGCACGCCGGGGACAGCGTCCTGTGGAGCGCCCGTCCGGTTCGGTGACCGGGTACTCGGGACGGGTCTGGCACCGCCTGGACGCGGATCTGGCGGCGTGGCGCGGTGCGCCCGTGAGGGTGCGCTGGCGTTGCACCACCGACACGCTCTACGTCGGGCGCGGGGTGTACGTCGACGGCATGCGGGTGACCGACGGGCACCGCACGGTGTTCGACGAGAGAAGGTCCGCGGACTCCGCCCGTGTGGTGGCGACGGGCTGGACGGCGTCCGCGGACTGACGGCCGGGACCGGTCGGGCTCGGACCGGGGCCGACCGGGACTACTGACCCAGGGCCGCCATCGCGGCGTTGTGGCCCGGGATCCCGCTGACCCCGCCGCCGCGCACGGCGCCCGCCCCGCACAACAGGACGTTCGCGTGCGCCGTTTCCACCCCCCACCGGCCGGTCCCCTCACCGGCGTACGGGAAGGCGAGATCGCGGTGGAAGATGTTGCCGCCGGGCAGTCGCAGGTCGCGTTCGAGGTCGAGTGGGGTCCGGGCCTCGATACAGGGGCGTCCGTCCTCGTCCAGGGCGAGGCAGTCGGCGATCGGCTCCTCGAGATGGGCGTCCAGCTCGGCGAGTGTGGCGGCGAGCAGTTCGGCGCGCACGGCGTCGTTGTCCTTGCCGCCTCCGCCGAAAAGCCGCGCGGGAGTGTGCAGTCCGAACAGCGTCAGAGTCTGGTGACCCTGCTCGACGAGATCCCGGCCGAGGATCGACGGGTCGGTCAGCGAGTGGCAGTAGATCTCCGAAGGCGGGGCACTGGGCAGTTCGCCGGCCGCAGCCTGCCGGTAGGCGTCGGCCAGTTGCCCGTACCCCTCGGCGATGTGAAAGGTTCCGGCGAAGGCCTCGCGCGGGTCGACCGTGCGGTCGCGCAGCCGAGGCAGCCGGCGCAGCAGCATGTTGACCTTCAGCTGCGCGCCCTCGGCCGGCGCCGGAGGCTCCTCGCCGAGCATGGCCGCGAGCGCCTGGGGCGAGGCGTTCACCAGAACCCGGCGGGCGGCCACGGCGCCTTCGCCGTCCGGGGTACGGAAGGTGACCTCGGCAGCGCTTCCGTCGGTCGCTATGCGGATCGCTTCGTGCCCGGTGACGATCTCCGCGCCCGCCGAGCGGGCGGCCGCGGCCAGCGCGTCCGTCAGGGCCCCCATACCGCCGACCGGCACGTCCCAGTCGCCGGTGCCCCCGCCGATCACGTGGTACAGGAAGCAGCGGTTCTGCAGCAGTGAGGCGTCGTGGGCGTCGGCGAACGTACCGATCAGGCCGTCGGTGAGGACGACGCCGCGGACCAGGTCGTCGGCGAAGGTCTTCTCGACGGCCACGCCCAGCGGTTCCTCGAACAGCATCCGCCAGGCGTCGTCCTGGCCGATCCGTGCGCGCAGCTCCGCCCGGGTGGGCAGCGGCTCGGTGAGCGTGGGGAAGACCCGCTCGGCCACGTGGCCGGTGGTGCCGTAGAAGGCCTGCCAGTTCTCGTACTCCCGGTCCGAGCCGGTGAGGCGTAGGAAGGATTCGCGCGTGCGGTCCGGGCCGCCACCGACCAGCAGGCCCGTGGCCCGCCCCGCCCGCTCCACGGGCGTGTACGAGGAGACGGTGCGCTTGCGGACGGCGAAGCGCAGTCCCAGGTCGTCCACGATCTTCTGCGGCAGCAGGCTCACCAGGTAGGAGTAGCGCGAGAGCCGGGCGTCGACGCCGGCGAACGGACGAGTGGAGACCGCGGCTCCACCGGTATGGCCGAGGCGCTCCAGGACCAGGACGGAGCGCCCGGCCCGGGCGAGGTAGGCGGCGGCGACCAGACCGTTGTGGCCGCCGCCGACGATCACGGCGTCGTACACGTCTTTTTGGATCTCAGCGGGTGCGGGCATGGCCCTTGGTAACACGCGCCGATGACCCATGACCAGAGGTCAGTGGCCCTCCGAGCCGCTCGCGTCGTGCCGCCCGCGCAGCGCCGCCACCTGTCGGTAGAGCTCTACGGCCTCCGCGCCACGGCCCAGCTGCTCCAGACAGTGCGCCTCGTCGTTGCGGCTGGCCAGAGCGTCGGGGTGGTCGGCGCCGAGGACCTGCTCCCGGGACCGGGCCACCTGCCGGTAGACGGCCAGCGCGTCGGCCCAGCGGCCCAGCCACCCCAGTCCGACGGCCACCTCGCGGCGGCTGACGAGGGTGTCGGGGTGGTCGGGACCGAGGACACGTTCCCGGATGGCGCACACGTCGCGGGCCTCGGCCAGGGCCTCCTCCCAGCGGGCGAGCCGGCCCAGATTGACGCCGAGGCCGTGGCGGGCACGCAGAGTCTCGGGATCGTCCGGGCCGTGTGCGCGGGTGCGGTCGTCGACGAGGTCCCGGTACAGCTCGAGGGCTTCCGCGCTGCGGCCGAGCCGGCCGAGGCTGATGCCCACCTCGTAGCGGGCGGCGAGGGTCTCCGGATGGTCGCGGCCGAGCACCTGCTCACGCGCGGCCGCCACCTCGCGGTAGGTGGCCAGTGCCTCCGTCCAGCGCCCCAACTGGCCCAGTGCGTAGGCGACCTCGTACCGGGTGACCAGGGTGTCGGGGTGGTTGGCGCCCAGTACCCCGGCCCGCGCCTCCGCGACGTCACGCGCCATCCGGTACGAGTCCTCCAGCCGGCCGAGCCTGCTGAGGTTGAAGGCCAGGTTGTGGCGGCAGCGCAGGGTGTCCGGGTGGTCGGGGCCCATGGAGCGCTCGCGGAACGCGAGCACCGACGCGTACGCCTGGTGGGCCTCGAAGTGTCGGCCGAGCTGTCCCAGTACGTATGCCATCTCCTGGCGGGCCGCAAGGGTCTCCGGATGGTCCGGGCCGAGTGCGCGGGTGCGGCCCTCGGCCACCCGGCGGTACTCGCGCAGGGCGTCGGCGGGCCGGCCGGTGCGGCTGAGGGTGAAGCCGACCTCGTAGTGGCTGGCGAGGGTGTCGGGATGGTCGGGGCCGAGCACGTGCTCCCGCTCGGCGGCCACGGCGCGGTGCACCTCGCCGGCCTCCTCCCAGCGACCCAGCCTGCTGAGGCTGAGCCCGGCACTGTGGCGGCCCGCGAGTACGGCGAGGAGTTCGGGCGACGGGGTGGGCCGGTCCGGCCGCTCGGACACCCGGTCCGGGGACGGGTTGCCTGTGCCCGGGCTGCCCGGGCCGGTGCGCGGTGTCGTCCACGGGCCGGTGAGGGCGGCGGTGCTGTCCGGCACGACGCCCGTGGTCCAGGTGCCGCCGGCCTTGTGGCCGGTCGTCATGCCGCGCGTCCAGGACGGCAGCCGGTGCCCGCGCGAGAGCGGTTCCGGGCGCCCCGCCAGGGGAGGCGGCAGCATTTGCGGGCTCCGCCCCTCGACGATCCGGCGGCCCAGTTCCCGGGCGTCGGCCGGCCGCTCCTGCGGGGTCTTGGCCAGCAGGTCGAGGACGATGCGGTCGAAGAACGGGGGAAGTTCCGCGCGGTGGTCCCGGGGCGGCCGCGGAGGCGTGTCGCGGTGTCCCACCAGCACGCCCCAGGCGTCGTCCAGGTCGAAGGGCGGGGCGCCGGTGGCGATCTCGTACAGGACACAGCCCAGCGAGTAGAGGTCGCTGCGGTGGTCCACCTCGGAGCCGCCGATCTGCTCGGGCGACATGTAGTGCGGCGTGCCCATGGCGATTCCGGTCCCGGTGAGCTTGGCGGTGAAGCCGATGTCGTCACCGAGGCGGGCAATGCCGAAGTCGCAGATCTTCACCGTGCCGTCGGTGAGCCGCATGATGTTCGCGGGCTTCAGGTCCCGGTGCACGATGCCCTGTTCGTGCGTGTAGGCGAGGGCGGCGGCGACCTGTTCCCCGATGTCGACCACGTCCGCCACCGGCAGCGGGTGCTGCTTGTTCTCCGCCAGCAGCTGGCTGAGGTTGCGCCCGTCCAGCAGCTCCATCACGAGATAGAGGACGCCTTCGTACTCGCCGAAGTCGTGGACGACGGTGACGCCCCGGTGCTGGAGAGCCGCGGCCACCCGGGCCTCCCGGCGGAAGCGTTCCCGCAGGACTCGGGTGAAAGACTCCTCGTGTCGCGGGCCCAGCGGTTTGAGGCACTTGACCGCGACGTGGCGGCCGAGCGATTCGTCGCGCGCCCGCCACACCTCCCCCATGCCCCCGCGCCCGATCACATCGAGCAGCCGGTAGCGGCCCTGGATCAGCCTGGACTCCGCCATCGCGTGCTGTCGCCCCCGTCGCGTTACTGCGCCCTCCCCGGCCCGTCCAGTATGGCCGCCTCCTTCCGGAGTGTGTACGGGGCGGGGCGGCTTCCGGGGCCCAGACGGGCCATTGCTTTCAAGATGTGACCCGGAGGCAGTTGCCAGCGCAGCCGGGCGGGGACGCAGCGCAGCGCGGTGCCCATGAGGGTCAGGCGACGGGTGACGGTTCGTGGGGCGGGCGCGGCCCTGCCGTACAGCTCGTGGGCGTACGGAGGCAGAGCGGCGTACGCGAGCGCCGCCACGCGCCTCCACAGCAGTGCGCGCGCCGGGACGAGCAGCGGATGCACCGGCGGGCTGCGCAGGAAGTCGTCGACTTCGTGCGCCTCGGGGCCGGCCGCGAGCTCGGGCCTGACGTCCTGGAAGTACGCGGCCAGCTGTGCGGTGTCCGCGGGTACGCCGGCCGGGTCGAGGCCGACCAGCCGGGCGCTCTCGCGGTGTTCGTCGATGTACCGGTCGGCCTGGGCGTCGGTTAGCCGGAAGCCGGAGCGGCGCAGGACGTGCAGATAGGAGTCGACCTCGGCGCAGTGCACCCACAGCAGCAGGGCGGGCTCACCTACGCCGTACCGTTCCCGGGTGTCCGGATCGGTGGCGCCGAGCCGGCTGTGGATCCCGCGGACCCGGGCGCCGGCCCGCTCGGCGGCCTCGGTGGTGCCGTAGGTGACCGTGCCGACGAAATCGGCGGTGCGCAGCAGCCGGCCCCACGCGTCCTGCCTGAAGTCCGAGTTCTGGATGACTCCGCGGACGGCACGGGGATGCAGGGCCTGGAGGTAGAGGGCGCGCACACCGGCCACCCACATCATCGGGTCGCCGTGCATCTGCCAGGTCACCGAGGTGGGCCCGAAGAGTCCCGGGTCGGTGTCGGTGTCGTTCATCGCCGTGCACCTCCTGCTCCGAACGCTACTTGCAGGGCGTGGTCGGTTCCGCCCCCGGGGCGAACATCAGGGGAGGGTGACCGGCTGCCTCGAACACCGCGACCTTCGCCGACTCCAGCTGGATGTAGCCGGGTGTGTAGTTCTCTCCCCAGTCCACCGGGTCCCCGGCCACCTGCGAGTCCAGGTCGGTGCGCAGGGTGGTGAGCCGCCACCACTGCCCGGAGAACTTCATGGTGCTGATGCCGCAGTGGCTGAACAGGTCGTAGGGGTACCAGGTGCCGATCCTGGCCTTCGCGGGCCCCGTGCGCGGTGCGCTGTCGTCGGCCTGCGCCAGGGCGGGCCGCGGCCGCGCCTCGGAACCGTCACGCTCGCCGGGGGCGTCTTCGCCCGGGCCGCCGCCGTTCGGGCCGGAGCAGCCTGCCAGCAGGAGGGCGGCGCCGAGGGCGAGCGCGGCGAGGCGTCCGGTGGTGTACGTCATGGGGTGCCTTCCGTCGGGAGCGCCGGTGGGACGAGGGAGGGATCCCGCCGGTTCCTCACGGGATTGTGACCACGATTGCCACGCTGCACCAGGTGGTGTCTCCGACCTGAAGTGATGCCAACCGTCTCTCACCACCTGCGACCCGAGGCGGCCGGGGCCGCTGGGCGATGGAGCGGTGCTTGCGGGCCGTGGTCACCGACCCCCGTGACCGCGGCTGCAGTACCGGCCGGAAAAGCGTTTGACGTCCGTCGGTGTCCGGCGGTCGGATGGCGGCCCATGAGTACAGGGCAGATGCATCCCGACGTGCACCCCATCGACGACGACCTCGTACGCCGTCTGATCGCCGGGCAGTTCCCGCAGTGGGCGGGGCTGGCGGTGGAGCGTTTTCCGTCCGGCGGCACGGTCAACGCCATGTACCGGCTGGGCGACGGCATGGTCGTACGGCTACCGCTGGTGCAGGGCGGAGCCAAGGACGTACCGATGGAGCAGGAGTGGCTGCCGCGCCTAGCGCCCCGGCTGCCCACGGTTCTCCCCGAGGTGCTCGGGGCCGGGGAGCCCGCCGAGGGCTATCCGTGGCCGTGGTCGGTGTACCGCTGGCTGGCGGGGGAGAACCCTGACACGGGGGCGCTGAACGATCCCGTGACGCTGGCCGAGGATCTGGCCGAGTTCGTGGCGGCGATGCGGAACATCACCCTCCCGGGGGCGCCGGAGGCCCACCGCGGCGGGCCGCTCGCCTCGCTCGACGCGTCGACCCGTGCGGCGATCGAGGAACTGCGCGGGATCCCGCAGGAGCGCGTCGACTGCGACGCCGTGACCGCCGTATGGGAGGACGCGCTGCGGGCCCCGGGCTGGGACGGGCCGCCGGTGTGGCTGCATGCCGACCTGATGCCGGGCAATCTGCTGGTGGACGGTGGCAGGCTGACCTCGGTGATCGACTTCGGGTGCATGGGGGTCGGCGATCCGGCCTGCGACCTGTTCCCGGCGTGGAATCTGCTGCCGGCCGATGCAAGGGAGGTCTTCCGTGAGGCGCTCGGCGTGGACGACGCGACCTGGAACCGCGGCCGGGGGCGGACGCTCTCACAGGCGCTGATCGCTCTGCCGTACTACCGGAGGACGAACCCGGCGATGGCTCACAACGCCCGGCACGTGATCCGGGCGGTGCTGGGAGGGGGCTGAGGCCCACGCTGCCGGACGAGACGATCCGCACAGTGCGGCTCGGCGCCACCCACGGCTGCTTCGACCCCGCAGAGCACGGTGTGGACGCCCGTACCTGCTGCGGAGAATCGAGGACGTCCGGCTGGCGGCGGTCTGCCGCATCCACCCTGCGTTCGCGCCGCCGCCCCGGCCCGTGGCGGACGAGGGCCTGCGACAGGCTGTCCTCGAGGTGATCCGCCCGGTCGTGAACGACCCTGGCACGCGCGTTTGCCACGCCCGGCCACGGATCTGTGCTTCCGGGTCTGCTTCCTTCGCTGGAGCAGGTCGTCACCGGGCCTGCGCAGACCTCGGTTGCCGGCTGGTCCTGCGCGCCATGAGGCGTACTTCGTGGAGATCGACCGGAACAGTCGCGACGCGTTCACGACACTCGGGGAACGGTTCGGCCATCCCGAGTGCCTGGTAGACAGCAACCAGGCATGATCAAAGCCTCTGCCGCCTGGCCGGCCGTTATGCCCCGAGGGCCCGCGCCTACTCCTGGGGCCGGTCGAAGAGGACCTCGATGGCGAGGACGAGCAACTCGTTCAGCGACGTCGCGGTGGAGGTTCCCGGCAAGGTCTACCCTGCACTACGCACTCTGGCCGAGGCACTCATGGCTACGGGTGATCCGTCGCCACGGTCGCGCTGTGGTGGGCGCGGATGAGCGCGATCACGGTGTCGGCAGTGCGGTCAAGGTGGCTGCGGCCATCGGGCAACTGAGCCGTCGTGCTCATGTAGCTGCGCGGCCCGACGTGCGTGGCAGGGTCGAGCCGATGCACGGTGATCTTCCCGGCGCGGCCGGCCCGGTTCCATGCGCTACCCCTGAACAGCCGCCAGCGCTGAGGGAAGATCCAGGTACCGACCCGCTCAATCCGGTCGCTCGCACTGGTCAGCCGATGCAGGTGCTCGGCACGGGTGAGGTCGTTGGCGCCGTTGTGGAACCCACCGAGCGTGATCAGCAGGAGCGGGGAGCGCAGTTGGGTGTGCAGTTCGTCAACCGCGCCGCTGGCGACCTGGGCACCGCCGCTGTAGCTGAGCAGCACCACGGGGATACCGGTATCGGGCTGGTAGCCGGCGAGCCGGAGCTGCGTGGAGATTTGGGAGCCGACGGCCCGGTTGTACAAGGGGCGGTACCGCTGGTCGGCGGCGACGAAGATCTGCATGACATTGTGCAGGAACAGCAGTAGCCCGATGCGGCGGCGCAGCCACGCCCACACCGGCCGCTCAGCAAGCGGGTCGGCCAGTGGCGAGTAGGGCTGTACCTGACCCAGCACCCGCAGCTCCGGCGCTCCGGCGATCAAGGCCTTGACCAGCTGGCCGCCGTCCCGGCTGTCGCGAACGCGGCGTTTGCCGATGCCGTCCAGGTAGACCAGGTAGGCATCCGGGGGACTATCAGGGGCCGCGCCCCGGGCGTAGGGCACACCCTCCGGGAGCTCGGTGAGGGGGGCCCGCCAGCCGGCGCCGTAGGCCAGCACCTCGTAGCGGGCCAGTAGAGCTTCGGCGAGGAGAGCCGGCCCAATCGCGAAGACCCAGAGCAGGAAACCGTTCATGCGATCGACTCCCGTGCCTCGGCCGCGCTGATCCTCACGACCAGACGCCGCACGGCCTCTACGGCGACACCAAGCCCGGCCCCAGCGACGGCCACGCAACCAGCGGCGCCCCACCAGCCCAGCTCGGTCGCCGCGGCGAGCGGGCTGACCAGACCAGCTCCGACCCCTATAAAGAGCAACAGGTGGAGAAGGGGCCCGAGCAAAGGGAACGCAAGGACGGCAGCGAGCACCAGCGGGGCGACCAGCTCCGGTGTCCAAACCAACCCGGCGCCTGCCGGTGGAGAGGACAGCACCAGCTCGGCCAGGGTCCACGCGGTCAGCGGCCACAACGCGAACACAGCACCCTCGACGAGGCCACCGGCACAGAGCAACCCGGCCACCAGAGTCCGCGACATGCCAGGTCGGCGCACTACCAGAGGCAGGATCCGCCCGGCGGCCTCCGACACTCCGGCGAACAGCAACAGGACGACGAGTGGCATTGCTCAGCCTCGCTGTGACGGATCGACGGGAGCCGACCGGCCGGCCGGGCCGGCCGCATGCAGGTACCGTTCGAATTCGTCGGCGGCGCGCCGATATCCACCCGCCTCGTGCTGGGCAACCTGCAGGGTGGCCGCGGCTGCCCGGAACCGGGGGTCGTGGAGCAGGCGCCCGGCGAGGGCACGTACGCAGTCCTTGGTGACTTCCTGGGTACGGATCGACAGGCCGGCGCCGAGCTCTACGACGCGACGGGCCACCATCGGCTGGTCAGCGCCCTGTGGGACCACCAGCATCGGAACCCCGGCGTACATGGCCTCATTGACGCTGTTCATCCCGCCGTGGGTGACGAACAGCGCCGCGCGGGCCAGCACCTCCGGTTGCGGGACGAAGCGGCGGGCGAGCACATTGGCCGGCAGCGGACCCAGTGCGGCGGGATCGGTCTGCCCGGTGGAGACGATGACAGTGCCGCCCAGTGAGGCGAGCGCAGTGGCGAAACTGCGCAGCAGCTGCGGGTTGGCGTTGAACACCGTGCCCAGCGACGCGTAGAGCACCGGGTCCCGCAGCCGATCGGCCGGGAACGACGGGTCGACCGGACGGGCGCCAATGCTTGGGCCTACGAACTGGTAGGACTGGTCGAAATCCTCGGCGGCAGGCTGGAACGCCCGCGAGGTGTAGACCAGATTGAGCGGCTGGCGGATGTTCCCCAAGTCGAGCCGGGGCAGCCCACTCGTGTCGAAGCGGCGGCGCAACCCCCAGCGCGACCGCAGGTAGCCCTGGAGGCTGCCTGGTCGAGTCGTCGCCGCGGCCAGCAGGTCCCACGAGCCGCGGGTAGGGCTGGGCACGTGTCGGTTGAAAGCAAACGTGGTGAACGACGACGCCGCCGGCACCTTGAGTTCGCGGGCGGCGACTGCGCCCCACGGACAGGCGTTGTCGTGAACGATCAGGTGGGGCCGAATGCGGCGCAGGTCGGTGAGCACCGCAGGCAGCAAGCGGACGGCTGTGCTTGCAAGCCCCTCCATCAACGTGACCGGCGTCGGCGGATCGGGGAGCGGCTGGTCGCCCCCGGGGTAAAGGAACACCGTCGCGCCGGCAGCCTCGATCTCCTCACGGAAGGCAGGCGAGGTGTGGTACGTGACGGAGTGGCCGCGCCGAACAAGCTCGGCCACTACCGGCAGCGTCGGGTTGACGCGCCCGTGCATGGCGATGTTGAGGAACGCGATGGTACTCACAGGGCGACCGCCGATACTGAGGAAGTCGATGCCTCGCCCAGGCCGACCGACGCCGCCGGAGGGCCGTCGACCCGGTACAGGCCTGGCCCGCTGACGCGCAGCCCGTCGAGAAAGCGTCCCGCCGTACGGGAAGCGGTGCTGATCAGCCGCTGGGAATGGCCGAAGTCCCACGGGGCGGGCCAGGCCTCGATGCCGGTCGGCAGCACGACGGTCGGGATGTGCCGGGCCACCTCGTGCAAATCACGCTCGATCTGATGGTGCATCAACAGCAGCCCGGCCCTGGCGGCGATCGCGCCGGCCCGCCGGCGCGGGACAGTCGGGCTCAACGGCGAGCACTCCGGTCCGGTCGACAGCACCACCACGCTGGCCGCCCCGGCCTGCAGGGCCGCCAATACCGGGACATAGGCGATCACCCCGCCGTCGACGAGCGTTCTGCCCTCTCGGTCCACCGGGGGCAGGATCCCGGGAACGGCCGCGCTGGCCAGCAGCGCGGACTCGAGGTCTCCGTGGTCGAGCAACGCCGGAGCGCCGGTGACCAGGTCCATGGCCACCGCGGTGAACGGGACCGCCAGCTGCTCGATCCGAGACGGCAGCCCGGACTGGGCAATCAGTCGACGCAGGCCGCGATCGGTGAAGATACTGGCTCGTGAGGACAGGTAGCCGAGCGGATACACCTCACGGCGCCGCAACCGGGTCCACATGTCGTCCAGCCACGGCGCGGCCCTGTCGGGATGGGCGGCCGCGATGGCCCCGTTGAGGGCGCCCACCGAGGTGCCGATGATCATGTCCGGGACGAATCCGCGCTGCTCCAACGCGCGCCCGATACCAACATGCGCCGCTCCGAGCACGCCACCGGCGCCCACCACTCCGGCCACGGGACGAGGAAGGGCGCGCAAGCCCGCCGACGTGGGCTCCTCGGGCGGGAGGCTCGATGACAGGGGACACGCCCCCTCGTCGCCCGTCATGGTTCGACGCCTCTCATGGCCACGACCACTCGTCGAGTCACCCCCACGGAAGCCCGAGCGAGCCCATGAGACCGGACTCCGGCCACAAGCAATCTTCATGATCAACTTTCTCACCACACCGCGGAATCGAAATTGGTTTCTCAGCCATGTCAGGGCGGCAGCCCGATCTGTGACACCAACCGATCGATGCGTCTGGTGAAGGCGTCACCGAGACTTGCGGCAACGCGCCGCATCCGTCGGCCGTCAGGTGCATGGCGCCTCGCGAGATCCGTGGTTCTGGTCCCTGGACCGCGAAGCTTCGAGGTCGAGTAGGTCGCCGCTGTCCCCGCCGCGGAGCGAACTCGGGATGCGGTGTCGACCGTGTCGACGAACGTGACCGTCTTGTCGAGCGGCGCCCGGCCCGTACGGGTCTCACCCACCGTCACGTCTTCGAACCCGATCGACATGCCACAGAAGAGCATGAGCTCGTCCGGGGGTGACAGGACCTCCGCGACGGTCGCGTGATATTTCGCCCACGCCATCTGCGCACAACTGTGCAGCCCTTCGGCGCGGAGCAGCAGCATGACCGTCTGCAGATACATGCCGACATCGGCCCATTGGGGCCGGCCCAGGTCGCGGTCGATGTAGCAGAACAGGGCGGCGGGCGCGCCGAAACATTCCCAGTTGGCGGCTGCGGCCCTCTGGCGCGCCTCCAGGTCGTCGCGCGGAACACCGAGTGCGCCGTAGCGCTGCTCGCCGAAGGCGGCTCGGCGTTCGCGGTATGGAGACTTCAGCCCGGGCGGGTACTGCTCGTACTCCGGTTCGTCCCAGGGGTCACCCGCGGACACGCGCTCGCCGACGAGCTTCTTGAGCTCGGCCAGCGGCCCGCCGGTCAGCACGTAAGCGCGCCACGGCTGGAGGTTCGATGCAGACGGCGCCCAAGCCGCGGCGGACAGCACGCGCTCCAGCACCTCCCTCGGGACGTGCCGGTCGGTGAATCCGCGCACCGCCCGTCGGCTCGTGACCGCTTCATAGACGTCCAACATCGCTATCCCGTCCGCTCCACGTCCCTGCCTTGGTTACACTCGTGATGGTATCATTCAAGACAATCTCGTATGCAACTATCTCCGACGCGAAGCCAGCCCTTGATGCCCCGCTTCGGGGACCGCACTTTGGAGGAAGCCCATGGCCACACTGCTGCACATCGACTCGTCTGCGTTCCCCGGCAAAGCGTCCTCGTCTCGTTCGGTCACGGACGCCTTCCGCAACGCATGGGAGGAGCAGCACCCGGAGGGCACCGTGATCTACCGCGATGTCGCCGCCAACCCTGTCCCGCACATCACCGCCGACGCCTTCACCGCCGGATTCACCACCCCGTCCGCGCACACCCCGGAGCAGTCCGCCGCATTCGCAGCGCGCGTGAAGCTCATCGAGGAGCTGGAGCAGGCGGACGCCGTCCTGATCGGCGCCCCGATGTACAACTATTCGATCCCGTCGACCCTCAAGGCCTGGCTGGACAACGTGATCCTGCTCGGCCGTACCGCGGGCGAGAACCCCTCCGCCCAGGGCACCCCGGTCACCGTCGTCGCCAGCCGAGGCGGCTCCTACGCGCCGGGCACCCCGAAGGAGAGCTTCGAGTACGTACAGAACTATCTGGAGGCCGTCCTGGGGGGCATCCTCGGTCTGGACACCGATTTCATCGTCCCGGAACTCACCATGGCCCCCCGGAACCCGGCCATGTCTGAACTGATCCCTCTCTATCGGGCCTCTCGCGAGCGCGCCTTCGAGGACGCGACCACCAAGGCCAAGGAGCTCGCGAAGCGCCTCGCCGCGTAGCCCAAGGCCATGGACGCCGTGTGACGCCTCGCCCCAGGACGTCACGCGGCGTCTTCGTCGACTGCGCCCTCTCGGACGGTGACGGTGGCGCCCCGCCCCTGGGGACGGTGGCCCGGCGCTGGGGCGGCCGGGCGTTCGGCCTGCCGGCCCGGGCCGCGCATCGAGACGAAAGCGATGCGCGCGAGGCGAAAAGCACACCGCCGCCCAAATATGCCGCGCGGTGTGCGGACAGCTCGGCACCCCGTTGGCTACGAGCCATGACCGCCGCGGCAGCCAGGTCCGGCGTGTGGTTGCGAGGCCGCAGCCCTCAAGGCCGGGTTTGCGGTGAAAGCCGCATCAGTCGAAGCGACGCCCACGCGGCAGGCAACCGGTGCACGGGCGCGCTTACGCCTCACCGTCAGCGGGGTAGGCAAAACGGGTCAGCAGATCCGTCAGCTTCTCGGGCTCGCCGGGCCCCAGTTCGGTAATCAGACGCTCGGCCAACGGCGCCGCCGCCACATGAGCTGCATCGAAAAGCTCGGCGCCCTGAGGCGTGATCTCCACTGCCCGCGCCCGCCGGTCCCCCGGAACAGCCTTGCGTGCGGCCAGCCCCCTGCGCTCCAGGTCGTCCACCACTCGCATGATGCCCGCCTTGTCCGTCCCCGTCGCCACCGCCAAGTCCCGCTGCACCGTGGCGCCACGGTCGACCAGCACCATCAACACGGCAAAATGCCGCAGCTCGATGCCGAGCGGCCGAAGCGCCTCCGCCATTACCGCGGCCGCGCGCCAGTGCGCCCGGCGCAGCAGCAAGCCGAGAGCGAATGGCGAGGCATCCCCGGGGCGGTCGGTCGCACGCGAGGCGGTGGTTTCGTGAGAAACGTCGGCGGCCATGACGGCACATTACCAGTTACCTTTTCATTCGATACGGTATCGCTTGAAACAAATGCGGCTGCGTCTACGGCCCTGCTACCCCACACCTGAAGGACCTTGGTCAAGACCGCGAAGCGCGACGCGGCCCCAGCAACGAGCACCGCCTGCACTGGTGACGCTACCGACGCGCCAGCCAGGCCCCGAGCTGGTCGCGCAGGAACTCGGCGAGCGCCATGCCCTTCTCCCCCGGCCGCGGCGTACTTCCCCCACAGCCGACCCGGCCGACACACACGTCCCCGCACTTCGGGCTCGCGGGGCTTCACCGCTCAGTCAGGGCAGGATTCTGGGTCTCTGGGTCTCTGGGTCGCTCCAGCACCCTGAGCACCGTGCCGGCAGGTGACGTCCGCGGTGACCACATCGCTCGACCCACGGCGCATTGCACAACATTGCATAGGCTCACACATGTTGTGATCGTTTCACGCCACGCGAGCCCTGGCCCCGCTCCTGGAGCGGAGAGACCTGAAGGCCGGTTCCGTGCAGGAAATGGTCGGCCCGGCTGAGCCGTCCGTCTCGCGAAGCCGGCGTACTCGTTCAGAGGAGGTGCCGGGGCGGCACACGCCCTGCCACTCTTTGTTGGTTGACATGCGTGCCGGCGCGATGGGGACGCGGGATCCGGTGCCCCTCGGTCAGGGGCGGCGGCCGAAACCCGCGCGTGTGAGGGTGTGCGGAAACCAAGTCTTCTTCAGCCCAGACGACCTTGCCGTCCGGTATCGAGCGGGAGCCCCACCTGCGGGACAGCTGGGCGACCAGGCCGAGGCCGCGGCCGTTCTCGTCGAAGGTGCGTGCGCGACGCAGACGTGGCGAGCAGAGATCGGTATCGGACACTTCGCAAGTCAGGACTTGGTGCTGGATCAGGCGCAGTTGGATCGGGCCGGTGCTGTGGCGGACGGCGTTGGTGACCAGTTCACTGACGATGAGCTTCGTGGCGTCCTCGAGACCTTCCAGGCCCCATTCGGTCAGTTGACGGGCCGCCATGTGCCGGGCGATGCGGGCAGCGGTCTGGTCGTTCGGCAGCGTCCAGGAGGCGACGTGGGTTGGGCTGAGTGAACGGGTCCGGACGACGAGCAGGGTGACGTCGTCGGACGGTCCCTGACTCGGGACGGTGTCCATCGCGCGGGTGCAGAGGTCTTCCAGGGATCGACCCGGTTGCGCCAAGGCGGCGCCCAGACGGCGCATCCCCACGTCGATGTCGTCGTCACGGGTCTCGATCAGGCCGTCGGTGTACAGGGCGAGGAGACTTCCCTCGGGCAGTTCGAGCTCCACGGCTTCGAAAGGGACCCCCAGCCCGATGCCGAGTGGGGTTCCGGTGGGAAGGTCGGCGAAGGTGACCCGGCCCTGCGGGTCGACGATCGCGGGCGGAGGGTGCCCGGCCCCTGCCATGGTGCACTTCCGGGTGACCGGGTCGTAGACGGCATAGACGCACGTGGCGCCCACTACCGCGGGGGTCTGGTCCGGGTCGGCGTCCCCCTCCGCCAGTCGCTGGACCGTGTCATCGAGGCGGGCCAGCAGCTCGTCGGGGGGCAGTTCCATGTCGGCAAGCGTGTGGACGGCGGTGCGGAGCCTGCCCATGGTCGCGGCAGCGTTGATGCCGTGCCCCACCACATCGCCGACGACGAGGGCCACCCTGGCGCCGGACAGCGGGATCACGTCGAACCAGTCGCCGCCGACGCCGTGGTCCACGTCGGCGGGCAGGTAGCGCGAGGCCGCCTCGACCGCCACACCGCCCATCAGGCGGTGCGGGAGCAGCTGGCGTTGGAGCGCGAGGGCCACGGAGTGCTCGCGCGCGTACTGGCGTGCGTTGTCCAGTGACGTCGCGGCGCGGCTGACGAGTTCTTCGGCGAGGAGCAGGTCGACCTCCTGGAACGGCGCCGGGTTTCCGGTGCGGATGAACACCGCCACGCCCAGCAGGGCGCACCGCGCGCGGATGGGTACGACCATCAGGGAGTGCATGCCGGTCTCATGGATCTTCTGCGCCCGTACCGGGTCCTGGTCGGTCCATGTACCTGGGGCGGTGTCCACGATCGGCTCCAGGTGGGAGCTGCCGGTGCGCAGGACGTCGGCAATGGGCGAAGCGGGCGGCACGGGGACCGGCTCACCGCGCATCCACGGGGATTCCGGGGCCCCTTGGTGGATCGAGGCCACGCCGGCACGTCGGAATGCGGGGAGGCGCTCACCCGTCGGGGCGATGCGGGCCGGGGGCCCCTCGCCGAACGGGACCGATTGCTCCAGGTCGACGGCGGCGTAGTCGGCGAACAGCGTCACGGCAATGTCGGCCAGTTCCTGACTGGTCTGCATGACGTCCAGGGTTCTGCCAAGGCGCGTACTGGCCTGACTGAGGACGGCGAGGCGCTCGCGCACGCGCCGGCTCTCCGTGACATCAATGCTGATGGTGCACACCCCCAGCGCTTGGCCGTCGGCGTCCCGGAGGCAGAAGAACGAAGCGGCGAAGGTGTGCTCCCGAAGAGGACCCGTCGCCACCCACGTCCGGTACTCGTGGACCCTGGTGGTGCCGCCCTCCAGTACCTGCCGCATCACCGCCTCGAGCGCTTCGGGCTTGGCACCGGGCAGTGCGTCGGTGAAACGACGGCCGAGCCGTCGGTCACGGGAAATGCCGTCGTGGCTTTCCATCGTGTCGTTCACCCAGGTGCAGCGCAGCTGCAGGTCACGAACGGAGATGCCGATCGGAGCGCGGATGAGAAGCGACTCCCGCACAGATCCGTTCTCCGCTTGGCCGGCGAGCGTGCCGACGTCGCTCACGGACAGGAGCCACCGGACGGATCCGTCCTGCCCCCGCAACATCGAGATCCGCAGGTTGATGTTGAGCATGTGGCCGTTTCGGTGGCGCACCGCCGTCGCGCCCGGCCAGCCGTTCTGGGCACGGCACTGGTCGACGAACGCCGATGTCGTCGGCGCTTCACCGAAGGATGGCAATGCGAGTGCGGTGGACCGGCCTACCACGTCCCCGGCGGAATATCCGACAAGCTGCTCGGCGGCCTGCGTCCACGCGACCACCGTCCCCCGCTCGTCGACCATCGCGATCGCCGACTCGGATGTCTCGCGCGTATTCGGCTTCTTGCGACGGAGTGTCACCTCGTCAGTACTGGTCATCGAGCTGTTGTCCTCAGGTAGGTGGGGAGGGGCCGAATGGGTGCCGAAAGCCGATGCGTAGGACGGCTGGTGACCCGGAACCACGGCAGGGTGGGCATCTGGAGCAACCCTCATCACCGTTCTCGATTCCGGCCGCAGCCGCAGCCATTAGGCTGACGCGATGTGCACCTTTTCGGCAATTGACCGGATGGCGCTCTGATCTGTGACAGCGCCGGAGCCGTGGCTGAGCTAGGTCACCTAGAGACGATCAAGCCCTATGTGATCAGTGGTCGTAGGCGGTGAGTGATCGGGTGACGGTTGCGCCGGTCTTGTCTTTGTGCCAGTTGGCGGTGGCCATGGCGAGGATGCGCTGGGCGACGCGGACGGCGACGCCTTCGAAGGTGCGGCCGCCGTGTTGTTCCAGGTCAAGCTGGCCTTTGAGGGTGTCGTTGACTGATTCGATCAGTTGGCGCACCGCCTTCAGCGGGCCCTTGCCCTTGCGTTTCTTCTCCCAGCGCATGGCTACGTGGCGTCGGTGGCCGGTGTCTCCGCGGGGCGGGCGCTCGCGTACGACCTGGAGGGTGAGGCCCACCCGGCTCTGGTGCTCGGGGCGCATGCGACGGTGCGGGACAGCGGACGGTGGGGCTGTGGGGCAAGGGGCAGCAGTGCCGTCAAACGGTGTGCGCCATGGGGTGGGCGAAGGGGGTGTCGGTGCTCACCGTGTCATGGGGGCGAGGGCCGAGGACGGTGGCCGCGCGGACGCTCCGGGGCGGCCGGCCGGACCCGTGTGCCGCGGTCGGTGGAAGCCCGCACGTCCCAGCCTTGTCGTCACCGACCGTGAGAGGCTCCGGGCCTTCCGCGCGGGGCGGCCAAGGCATGCCGTGCGCGCCGCACATGATGGGGCCGGGGCGCGCGGAGCGGCCCGCGCGCAGTGGTGCGAGGACACCGAAGGAGACGCACGTCACGGTCCCTTGCTGTCACAGTTTGCCGGTGATCCCGGTCAGTACGGTGTAACTGCCTTCACACCGAGGAGATCCCACCATGGATTCGCGTGTCAATTACTTCGGTAATCCCCTTGCGGGCAAGGTCATGAAGCACCTCTACTCGGCCAACAAGGTGGTGGCCGACTCGGCCCTGCCGGTCGCTACCCAGGAACTTGTGAAGGTCCGCGCCAGTCAGATCAACGGCTGCGGTTTCTGCACCGACATGCATACCAAGGACGCCATCGCCGCGGGTGAGACCCAGCAGCGTCTGAACCTGGTGGCGGCCTGGCGCGAGGCCAACGTCTTTACCGACGCCGAGCGCGCGGCCCTGGAGATAGCCGAGCAGGGCACCCGCATCGCGGACGCCGCGGGCGGTGTCTCGGACGAGGCCTGGGCGAACGCCACCAAACACTTCGACGAGAACCAGCTCGCCGCGCTGATCTCGCTGCTCGCGATCATCAACGCCTACAACCGCATCAACGTCATCAACCAGCAGCCTGCCGGGGACTACAAGCCCGGCATGTTCGGCTGAGACGGTCCGGCCCTCGCCGGACACCTAACGTCCGTCTCCTCGTCGCTTAGGCACACGACGGGGAGACGGGCCCCCGGTCGCCGCGCCGAAGCGGGCCGTTCCCCCACTTCTCGCGGTGTCACCGAACGCCGCTTCGTTCCGCGGGAATCTGCCCAACGGACCGGGAGTCTCGGGGAGCGGCCACGATTTCGGGACCGTCGTTCAACCATGAAACGACGTGAGGGAAGACGCGGGCACACCGTAGGTGCGCATCCGTCACCGGGAACGTCCGGGCGGAACTCTGTCCGCCTTCGGATCAGTTCGAGCACGACCGGCAGTCACGCGCGAGCGGACCGCCCTACAGGAGTCCATACCGCCATGAGCGCCTTCACCGACCTGTTGTCGGCCGATGCCGTCCGACTCAATGCCGACGCCGAGGACTGGGGTGCCGCGATACGCGTGGCCGGCCAGGTCCTGGTCGACGACACCATCAGCACTCCCGAATACACCGAAGCGATGGTGCAGAACGTCGAGGACAACGGTCCTTACATCGTCACGACCCGGTCCAGTTGGTGGTCGCGCTGGCCGCCTCCGACGCCGAGGCCCACACGACGGCCCTGTCCGCGCTGGCCCGCGTGCTCGCCGATCCGGACAGGGCCCGTGCGCTGCAGCAGGCCGCATCACCCGACGACGTTCTCGCCGTACTCGACGGCAGCCGCCCCGCCGACGCGGGAAGCTCGGGTGCCGCCGACGGCGAAGCGCAGCGTCTCTGATCAGCTAAGCGATTCCATGTCAGACGTTGTGTCTGGCAAGGGGGTTTCCCACCGTGGGGCGGTAGCGTGAGCGTGCGGGTGGAAGCCCACGCCCAGTGCTGCCCCTCGCGGCCTGTGTCGGCTGGTGGTGGGCGTGCTGATCGTCGTCATGCCCTGGTGCCGGTGGGATGCGCGGGGCAGCCGGGTCCGGTCCGTGTGAGCGTGTCCCTCCGGACGCTTGCCCGCCGGACCGCATGGCCTGGTGGGGGAGGGTGTCCGGCGTCGCCTGGGCGTCGGACGTGTGGTTCGGTGCCGGGTGGGGCCGGTCTTGGACCGGTCGTTCCGGCTGGTCTTGTCGACAGCGGGTGTGACGACTGCTTTGGCTTCGAGTGTGTCCACCACCGAGCGGATCGTCATGGCACCGCCTGCGCGGTCGGTGACGGTCTTTGCCTGGTGGGTCAGTCCGCGTGCAGCGATACGCTTCCACGCGCCCTGGTCGCGGTCTCCCTGGTATCCGCACGAGCGGCAGATGGCCCATTTCCAGCCGGGGGTGGTGGGCCGGTCGGGGGATCTGCGGTGCCGCAGCGGAACGAGGCACTGCGGGCAGAGCTTCGAGGTGTTACGTGCGGGCACGGTCACGACGGCGATGCCGGTCTCGGCGGCGAGGTGACGCATACGGTCCACGATCGTCCCGTCCGGGCGGTCAGCGGTTGGTGGAGGCGAGCTGCTGCGGGGTGTACCGGGCGCCGCCGACGGTGTCCGGCCGGACGGCTTCGTCCAAGAAGGACACTTCCTCCGCGGTCAGTTCGATGTCGCCGGCAGCGGCGTTCTCCGCGAGGAAGCCGCGCCGTTTGGTTCCGGGGATCGGCACCGCTCCCTGTGCGCTCACCCAGGCCAGCGCCACCTGGGCTGGGGTCGCGCCGCGCTGCTCGGCAATGCCGCGCACGTGGTCGACCAGCGCAAGGTTGGCCGCGATGTTCTCCGGGGAGAAGCGGGGAAGTCCACGGCGCGAGTCGTCGGGGGCCAGGTCGTCCACACTGCGGATGGAGCCGGACAGGAATCCGCGGCCGATGGGCGAGTAGGCGACCATCCCGATGCCCAGTTCGTCCAGGACGGCCTTGGTCCCGTTGTCCAGCAGGTCGCGGCTGAAGAGCGACATCTCCGACTGCACGGCGGTCAGCGGGTGCACCGCGTGGGCGCGCCGGATCGTCGCCGCAGACACTTCCGACAGGCCGATGTAGCGCACCTTGCCCGCCGCGACGAGTTCCGCCATGCCCCCCACGGTCTCCTCGACGGGGGTGTCGGGGTCCAGCCGGTGCATGTAGTAGAGGTCGATAACGTCGGTGCCCAGGTGGCGCAGCGACCGTTCGACGGCTCGGCGGATGTGTTCGGGCCGGCCGTCCAGCGGCCCGGGCCCGCCGTCGTCGGTGAAGTCAAGGCCGAACTTCGTCGCCAGGACGATCTCGTCGCGGCGATGGCCGAGCGCGCGGCCCAGGAGCCGTTCGTTCTCGAAGGGGCCGTAGGACTCCGCCGTGTCGAAGAGGGTGATCCCGAGGTCCACGGCGTGGTTGAGCGTGGCGATGGATTCCGTCTCGTCATGACTGGCGCCGTACACCCCGCTCATGCTCATGGCACCGAATCCCTGAGCGGACACGGTCAGTCCCTGACTGCCCAGTTCAATTGTCTTCATCGCTTGTCTCCCGCTGCCCTGGTGTCGCACAGTGCTGCTTGCCGCTCGGTCCCGGTTGCCTGTCGCCGCCGGAGCGACGTGCCGAGGGTGGGGGCTCGTGAAGACCCCACCAGCCCGGCACACGCACTGTACACAGCATGACCGAAACGCACATGGTGCAATTGTTTGCACACGGTATGGGCGGCGACGTGGATGGTCATCGCCGAGGCACCCTCGGGGACGGTGATCGGCGACGCGTCCTGCACCGTCTTCGCTGCTCGCGTCCAGCTCAGCCCGTCGCACGCCGGTCCCGTGTCCGTGCCCGCCGTCTCCGTTGCCGTGCACTGAGTCCTTGTCCGACACTGTGTCACACCTTCCGTAGACCACCACGTCATGGGCGGCACACTCGCCGAACAGGTGGTCGCGCGGACGGTTCCCATGAGCGTGTGACATGAGTGACATGCACGGGTCCAATGCCGAGGCCGTGTTGCGCAGGCTGATCCCGATCGTTCGCGGTTGGACTGCCTACTACCGGGCGGTGGCCTCCACGACGACGTTCTCGTCGCTGGATCACCATGCTGGCGACGGCGAACGGGCCACATAACCCTGCTGACCTGCGAAGCCCTCAGGGCTTGCTTGAGCCGGATGCGCTGAAAGGTGCACGTCCGGTTCTGAGGAGGCCGGCTCACGGCAACGTGATCCGGCTACCCGACCGCAAGGATTCAACGTCGTACGCGGGGCATGCCGAGGCCGATCCAGGAGATGATCTCCCGCTGGATCTCGTTGTTGCCGCCACCGAAGGTGAAGATGACGGCGCTGCGGTAGCCACGCTCCAGTTCTCCGTGGAGCACGGCGCCGGCCGAGCCCTCCTTGAGCGGCCCCGCCGCCGCGACGACCTCCATCAGCCATGCGTAGGCGTCGCGGCGCGCCTCCGATCCGTACACCTTGACGGCAGAGGCGTCCTGCGGGGCGAGGGTGCCGTCCTGGACCGCGTTCACCATCTGCCAGTTGAGGAGCTTCATCGCGTCGAGTCTGCTGTGCGTACGGGCCAGACGGCCGCGCACCCAGCCGAGGTCGATGACCCGGCGGCCGTCGGCCAGTTTGGTGTCAGCGGCCCAGCGCTGGACGTTGTGCAGAGCGCGGATGGCCATGGTGCCGTGGGCGGCGAGGGTGACGCGCTCGTGGTTGAGCTGGTTGGTGATCAGCCGCCAGCCCTTGTTCTCCGCCCCCACCCGGCGGGAGGCAGGGACCACGACGTTCTCGTAGTAGCTGACGGTGGTGTCGTGCGAGGCAAGGGTGTTGATGAGGGTGCAGGAGTAGCCGGGGTCGGAGGTCGGCACGAGCAGCATCGTGATGCCCTTGTGGGGCGGGGCGTCTGCTTCCACGGGGGCAGTGCGCACCGCGAGCCACACCCAGTCGGCCGTGTCGCCGTTGGTGGTCCAGATCTTCTGGCCGTTCACGGTGTAGTGGCCGGTGGCCTCGTCGCCCTCCCTGACGGCGCGCGTCTTCAGGGCGGCGAGGTCGGTGCCGGCGTCGGGCTCGCTGTATCCGATCGCGAAGTCGATCTCCCCGGAGAGGATCTTCGGCAGGAAGAAGGCCTTCTGCTCCTCGGTACCGAACTGCATGATCGTCGGTCCGACGGTGTTGAGGGCCATGAGCGGCAGCGGGACCCCCGCCTGCGCAGCCTCGTCGAAGAAGATGAACTGCTCCATGGGCGAGAGTCCACGGCCGCCGTACTCCTCGGGCCAGCCCACGCCGAGCCGGCCGTCCGTTCCGAGGCGGCGGATCGTCTCCCGGTAGAAGCGCTTCTGGGCGGCCGGGTCGGCGTACCGTGCGTAGACGTTCTCCGGCACCAGTTCGGCGAAGTACGCACGCAGCTCGGCGCGCAACTGCTGCTGCTCGGGCGTGTATTCGAGGTGCACGGCCCCTCCTTGATGCGGGATCGGTCGAGGGGCACAGTAGAACGTGTTTCATTCTTTGTGAATGGCGATGTCACCCTCAGCCGGTTTCCGCCGTCCCCAGGACGCCGATGAGTGCGGTGACGGTGCGGGACATCGCCCTTCGGCCGACCGAGAGATAGGTACGGGAGTCGACCGCCTCCGGGTTCGAGGCCAGGTAGTCGCGGATCGCCGCGGTCATCGCGACGTTCAGGGCCGTGCCGATGTTGACCTTCGCCATGCCGCCGGAGACCGCAGCGGCCAGCTCGCCGTCCGGCACGCCGGAGGAACCGTGCAGGACGAGCGGCACGTGCAGCGCTTTGGCCAGCCGGCCCAGCAGCCCGTGGTCGAGCGTGGCGGTGCGAGACGTCATCGCGTGCACACTGCCGATCGCGACGGCCAGGGCGTCCACTCCCGACGCGGCGACGAAGGCCCGTGCCTCGACCGGATCGGTGCGCGCACCCGGTGCGTGCGCGTCCAGCGGCGCGGCGCCTCCCTTGCCGCCGACCTCGCCCAGCTCGGCCTCGATCCAGAGGCCGTGCCTGTGCGCCCAGTCGGCCGCGGCGCGGGTGGCGGCGAGGTTCTCCTCGTACGGCAGGTGCGCGGCGTCGTACATCACGGAGCTGAACCCGGCGTCCGCGGCCTGCCGCAGCAGTTCGTCGCTCTTGACGTGGTCGAGATGCAACGCGACGGGCACGGCCGCCGCATGGGCCGCCGCGGCGGCTGCCCGGGCGAGGGGCAGCACCCGCCCGTACCGGAACTTCACCGCGTTCTCGCTGATCTGCAGGACGACCGGCGACCCGACGGCCTCCGCTCCGGCGATCACGGCTTCGGCGTGCTCGAGGGTCACGATGTTGAACGCGGCTACGGCCCGGCCGCGCGCGGCGGCTTCGGTGACGAGGGTGCCTGTCTCTGCGAGGGGCACGGCTTCAGCCTCCGGCGAGTACGACGGAGCGGGTGAGGTGGCGCGGGCGGTCGGGGTCCAGACCGCGGGCCGCCGCGACAGCCACCGCGAGGCGCTGCGCCCTGACGAGCTCGGCCAGCGGGTCGAGCCCGCCGGCCACCCACATGCCTCCGGTGGCGTGCACCTCGTCGGCGAGGCCCGAAGGAGCGTCCCCGATCATCCAGGTGGCCGTGCCGCGGGTCGAGATGCTGATCGGACCGTGCCGGTACTCCATCGCCGGGTAGGCCTCGGTCCAGGACAGCGCCGCCTCGCGCATCTTGAGCGCGGCCTCGTTGGCGAGGCCGACCGTCCAGCCGCGGCCGAGGAAGGTGAACTGCGAACACCGCACGAGCCGGTCGGGCAACGGCTCGGCCAGCGCGTCCCGGGCGTCGTCCACGACGGCCTCGGTGTGCAGGCCGAAGTGGGCGCGCAGCAGCGTGAGGGCGGTGGTGGCGAAGCGCGTCTGGACGACGGACCTCTCGTCCGCGAAGTCGAGTACGACCACGTCGTCGGCGGCCGACATCACCGGGGTCTCCGGATCCGCCGTCACAGCGGTCGTACGGGTCCGGCCGCGCAGCCCGGCGAGGAGCTCCAGCACTTCGGTGGTGGTGCCGGAGCGGGTCAGGGCGACCACGCGGTCGTACGAGCGCCCGGCGGGGAACTCGGAGGCCGCGAAGGCGTGCGTCTCGCCCTGGCCCGCGCCCTCCCGCAGGGCCGCCGCGGCCTGCGCCATGAACAGCGAGGTCCCGCAGCCGACCATTGCCACCCGCTCGCCCGGCGCGGGGAGCGCCCCGGACCGCTCCACGGCCACTTCGGCGGCACGCTGCCAGCACTGCGGCTGACCGGCCAGCTCCTTCTCGACATGACTCACGCCGGACTCCCGCCCTCGACTGATGGTCTGCTGCTCGTTCCTGCAAGATATTGCCACTTTTCAAGCAACTTCAAGCATCGATTCCGGAACGTGGGGTGCGTTAAGGTCATTTCGACGATCGAGGAAGGGAGCCGCGCATGTCCCGCGACGCCCGCTGGAAGGTACTGCTGGATCTGCTCGTCGAGCAGGGCCGGCTGGATGTCGAGGAGGCGGCGACGGCGCTCGACGTGTCGGCCGCGACCATCCGGCGCGACTTCGACCAGCTCGCGGAACAGCAGATGCTGGTCCGGACCCGGGGCGGCGCGGTCGTCCACGGGGTCTCCTACGAACTGCCCCTGCGCTACCGGACGTCGCGCAGGGCCGCCGAGAAGCAGCGCATCAGTACGGCCGTCGCGGCACTGATCGCCCCTGGCGAGGCCGTCGGTCTCACCGGCGGCACCACGACGACCGAGATCGCCCGCCGGCTCGCCGCGCGCCCCGACCTGGCCTCCGGATCACCGGCGCTCACCGTGGTGACCAATGCGCTGAACATCGCCAACGAACTGGCCATCCGGCCCCAGTTCAAGATCGTCGTGACCGGCGGGGTGGCCCGTCCGCAGTCGTACGAGCTCATCGGACCGCTGGCGGACGGGGTGCTGAGCCAGATCACCATCGACACCGCCGTCCTGGGGGTAGACGCGTTCGACGTGGTTCACGGCGCGGCTGCCCACGACGAGGACGAGGCCGCCATCAACCGGCTGCTCTGCGAGCGGGCGCAGCGAGTCGTCATCGCCGCCGACTCCACCAAGCTGGGCAAGCGCGCCTTCGCCCGGATCTGCGCGACGGCCGAGGTGGACACGCTGGTCACCGACGGTGCCGTGACGCGGGAGACCGCCGAGAGTTTCACGGAGGCGGGCGTGGAACTGATCCGCGCCTGACCGCCCGGCCACAAACCCGCCCTCCCGCTCGGCCGCGGATCCGGCCGGTTTCGGCGATGCGGGACATCAGTCCGGCGGGAGTCCGCCCGCCACTTCGGTCAGGGCGTCGAGCACCGGCCGGATCAGCGGATGGTCTTGCGCGCCCCGCCGTACGGCGGCGAACACCCGGCGGGTCGCGGCCGGCCCCTCCACCGGGCGTACCACGGTGTCCTTCAGCTCCATGCCGCGCAGCGCGGACCGCGGCACCAGCGCGACGCCGGCGCCCGCTCCGGCAAGGGCCACGACGGCGCGGAAGTCGTCGGAGAGGTGTACCAGGCGCGGCTCGAAGCCGGCGAGCTGGCAGGCGAGCACCATCACGTCGTGGCAGGGGTTGCCCGGGTACGGTCCGGCCCAGTCGCTGTCGGCCAGCTCGGCGAGGGATACGTGGGCGCCCTGCGCCAGCGGGTGGGCGGCGTGCAGCACGGCGTCGAAGGGCTCCGCGTACAGCGGGACGCGGACCAGCCGGAGGTCGTCCTCGCGGGGCGCGCCCCGGTACTCGACCGCCAGGGCGAGATCCGCCTCTCCGGCGAGCACCAGTGGCAGGCTCTCGTCGCCCTCGGCATCCCGAACCCGCAGGCGGATGCCCGGGTTGCGGTCGGCGAGCAGGCCGATGACGGGCGCCAGAACCTCGGCGATGCCGGTCGCGAAGGCGGCCACCGTCACATCGCCGGCCGCGCCGCCCGCGTAGGCGGCGAGCTCGGCCTCGGCCCGCTCCAGCTGCGCCACGACCTCATGGGCGTGGGTCAGCAGGATTTCGCCGGCCGCGGTCAGCCGTACCCCGCGGCCGCTGCGGGTCAGCAGCACGTGGCCGGTCTCCTGCTCCAGCGCGGCAAGCTGCTGGGAGACGGCCGAGGGGGTCAGGTACAGTGCCGCGGCCGCGGCGGTCACCGTACGGTGGTCCGCCACGGCCCGCAGGATGCGCAGCCGCCGAGGGTCGATCACCCGGCCATTTTGCCAGCTTCGACCGGACCGGAAGCCCGGGCCGACGGCGGCTCCGTCCGGCCGCGGTCACCCCCGGCCGGTACGTCAGACGTCGGCCCAGCCGCTCAGGGCCTGACGCGCGTCGATGAACGCGGCTACCGCCTGCTCGACGTCGGCGGTGGAGTGCGCGGCGGAGAGCTGGACCCGGATGCGTGCCTGGCCCATCGGGACGACGGGGTAGGAGAAGCCGATCACGTACACGCCGCGCTCCAGCAGCAGTTCGGCCATCAGGGCGGCCTCGGCGGCGTCGCCGATCATCACGGGCGCGATGGCGTGGTCGCCGGGCAGGATCTCGAAGCCCGCCTCGCTCATCATCGTCCGGAAGAGCGCGGTGTTGGCGTTCAGCCGCTCGCGCAGGTCGCCGGCGGACTCCAGCAGGTCGAGGACCTTCAGGGAGGCGGCGGCGATGACCGGGGCGAGGGAGTTGGAGAAGAGGTACGGGCGCGAGCGCTGGCGCAGCAGGGCGACGATCTCGGCGCGAGCGGCGACATAGCCGCCGGACGCGCCGCCGAGCGCCTTCCCCAGGGTGCCCGTGATGATGTCCACGCGGTCCATCACGCCGTGCAGCTCGGGGGTACCGCGGCCGCCGGGACCGACGAAGCCGACGGCGTGCGAGTCGTCGACCATGACCATCGCGTCGTAGCGGTCGGCCAGGTCGCAGATCTCCGCGAGCGGCGCGACGTAGCCGTCCATGGAGAAGACGCCGTCGGTGACGATGAGACGGCGGCGGGCGCCGCCCGCGACGGCCTCCTTGAGCTGCTGCTCGAGGTCGGCGAGGTCGCGGTTGGCGTAGCGGAAACGGCGGGCCTTGGAGAGGCGGATGCCGTCGATGATGCTGGCGTGGTTGAGTGCGTCGGAGATGACGGCGTCCTCGGCGCCGAGCAGCGTCTCGAAGACTCCGCCGTTCGCGTCGAAGCAGGAGGAGTACAGGATCGTGTCCTCCTGGCCCAGGAAGGCGGACAGCCGCCGCTCGAGCTCCTTGTGGACGTCCTGCGTGCCGCAGATGAAGCGTACGGACGCCATGCCGTAGCCCCAGCGGTCCAGAGCCTCCTTGGCGGCGGAGACCACCTCGGGGTGATCGGCGAGGCCGAGGTAGTTGTTGGCGCAGAAGTTGAGAACCTCGCCGGGGCGCCCACCTGCGGTGACGGAGACGGCGGCGCTCTGAGGGGTGCCGATGACGCGCTCGGGCTTGAAGAGACCGGCGGCGCGGATCTCGTCGAGGGTGGCGCTGAGGTCGTCGCGGACGGACGCGTACATGAGAGAGGCTCCTTGTGGGAGGGGTGGTCGGTGCCCGGCTGGGGCGGATCGGTCCCGCACGTTGCGGAGAGTCCTGGAAGTCCTGGGCGGTCCGGGACGCTCAGGTGGTCCGAACGGTCTCGGATGCCCGGGTGGCCCGGCCCGGACGGACTCAGACGGTCCAGTCGAGGATGATCTTTCCGCTGCGCGCGGTGGCGGCCTCGTCGAAGGCGGCGTCGAAGTCCTGGTACGAGTAGCTGCCGGTGATCACGGGGGTCAGGTCGAGACCACCCTCCAACAGCACGGTCATGGCGTACCACGTCTCGTACATCTCACGGCCGTAGATCCCCTTGACGGTGATCATCGAGGTGACGATCTTGGACCAGTCGACGGCGAAGTCCTCGGCCGGCAGGCCCAGCATGGCGATCCGGCCGCCGTGCGTCATGTTGTCGATCATGTCGCGCATGGCCTCCGGCCTGCCGGACATCTCCAGGCCGATGTCGAAGCCCTCCTTCAGCCCCAGCTGCCGCTGGGCATCCGCGATGCGCGCCTCGGCGACGTTGAGCGCGAGGGTCGCCCCGGCCTTGCGGGCCAGCGCCAGCCGGGACTCGCTCACATCGGTGATCACCACGTTGCGGGCGCCGGCGTGCCGGGCGACGGCCGCCGCCATGATGCCGATCGGACCCGCCCCTGTGATCAGCACATCCTCGCCCACCAGCGGGAAGGAGAGCGCGGTGTGAACGGCGTTCCCGAACGGGTCGAAGATCGCGGCGACGTCCAGGTCCACCTTGGTCCGGTGCACCCAGACGTTCGAGGCGGGCAGGGCCACGTACTCGGCGAAGGCGCCGTCGCGGCCGACTCCCAGGCCGATCGTGCTGCGGCAAAGGTGCCTGCGGCCGGCCAGACAGTTGCGGCACTTGCCGCACACGAGGTGACCCTCGCCGCTGACCAGGTCGCCGACCGCGATGTCCTGTACGTCCGCGCCCACGCCCGCGACCTCGCCGACGAACTCGTGGCCGAGGACGAGCGGCGTCCGGACCGCCTGCTGGGCCCAGCCGTCCCAGGACCGGATGTGCAGATCGGTACCGCAGATCCCGGTGCGCAGCACCTTGATCAGGACGTCGCCCGGGCCGGTCTCCGGCTCCGGCACGTCCATGAGCCACAGCCCGGGCTCGGCCTTGTGCTTGACGAGTGCCTTCATGGCTGCGGCTCCAGGCGTGGTGACGGTGCAGTGATCGATGCGACACCAATCTGCCGAGCCATGACCGTGAAGTCCATCGAGGATTTCTTAAGCGGGTCAACAGCGCAGCTTCACGGCGTGGCTCTTCCTCCCGGGTGATTCCTACTGGAGTGCGTGCACGGCGGCCCGGAATGCCGAAGGCACGCGGCACGCCGCCGGGACGATCAGGCGCGCCGTGACCGGGCGCCCGGCCGCGTACAACAGGGCTTCGGTCAGCAACCGGTGACGTCTGGTCAGCCGGGTCCAGCGGGCCGGGTACGCGTACGGGGCGCCGGCCGCCAGGCACCGCACGGCCGCTCCCGCCGTCGCGAGGGCCAGGGCGACCCCCTCGCCGGTCAGGGCGTCCACGTACCCCGCCGCATCACCCACCAGCAGGACCCGGCCGGCCAGCGGGCTCCGGGCCCGCCGGCGCAACGGACCGGCTCCGCGGACCGGGCCGGACGCCCGGCCGCCCAGCAACGGCGCCAGGTGCGGGAACGCGGTGAGGTGCTCCTCGTACGGCCGCCGGTCGCGGCTGAGTACGGCGACCCCCACCAGGCCGTCGCCGAGCGGGGTCACGTACGCCTCACCGTGGCGGGACCAGTGCACCTCGACGAAGTCCGACCACGGCTCGATCCGGTAGTGCCGGCGCAGTCCGTACCGGCGCGGCGCGGGGACCGGCGCGTCGAGGCCTAGGCCCCGGCGGAGCGGAGAGTGCAGGCCGTCCGCGGCCACCAGCCAACGTGCCGTAAGACCGGCGCCGGTGACGCGGTCGTCGCTCTGCCGGACGCCGTCCACCTTGCCGGGCACGATCCGGACGCCGAGATCCAGCGCGCGCCGGTGCAGGGCCGCATGCAGTACGGTCCGCCGCACGCCCAGCCCCGGGCCGGGCCGCTCCCGGAAGATGGCCTCGGCGGTCCGGTCGCCGTCCCGGTAGCGGATGCCCCGCAGTTGATGCCCACCGACCACGATGCCCAGCGCGCGGAGTGCCTCCGCACCGCTCGGCATGATGCC
The DNA here is from genome assembly GCF_040682335.1 of Streptomyces sp. NPDC051219. NCBI lineage: Bacteria > Bacillati > Actinomycetota > Actinomycetes > Kitasatosporales > Streptomycetaceae > Streptomyces > Streptomyces sp. NPDC051219. Next base: position 100,420 of record NZ_JBFBAS010000011.1, on the reverse strand, counting down.
TTCGCCGCATGCCTTGTCGACGGGAGCGGCTCGCGGCTCCACCACGACGGCTTCCATACCGGCGAGTGCCGCGTGGACGGCCGTCGCCAGGCCTGCCGGTCCGCCGCCCGCCACCAGAATGTCGATCACGTCCGGACCTGCGCGGTCATGGTCGCCAGCGCCGCCTCCTCGCACCGGATCCGGACGACCATCAGCACCCCGTTCAGGACCGTGAAGGCCGTGGCGGTCACCCAGGCTCCGTGGACCAGCGGGAGGGCCAGGCCCTCCGCCACGACGGCGACGTAGTTGGGATGCCGCAGCCACCGGTAGGGGCCGCCGGCCACCAGGGGCAGCCCGGGCACGACGATCACCCGGGTGTTCCACTGCCGGCCCAGCGTACGGATGCACCACCAGCGCAGCGCCTGTGCGGCCACGACCACGGCCGCCGCCGTCCAGCCGAGGAGAGGCAGGAACGGACGCCCGGCCAGCCACACTTCGGCCAGGCAGCCCGCCAGCAGGGCGGTGTGCAGGGCGACCATCGCCGGATAGTGGCCGCGGCCGGCCTCGGTGCCGCCGCGGGCGAGGCTCCAGCGCGTGTTGCGCAGGGCCACGGCGAGTTCGGCGACGCGCTCGGCCCCGACTGCGAGCACGAGGGCGGTGTACCAGATCATGTTGTCCTCCGAACTACCAGCGCAGCAGGACGAGTTCACAGCAGAAGCCCGGGCCCATGGCCATCAGGAGCCCGGGGGTCCCGGGTTCGGGGCGCCGGTGCTCCATGGTGTCCCGCAGCACGTGCAGGACCGAGGACGAGGACAGGTTCCCCACCTCGGCCAGCGACTTCCACGTGACGTCCAGCGCCGCTTCGGGCAGCGACAGTGCCTCGGACACGGCTTCGAGCACCTTGGGGCCGCCCGGATGGCACACCCAGTGGGCCACGTCCTTCGGTTTGAGGCCGTGCTCCTCCAGGAAGCCGTTGACGTCGTCGGCCAGGTACCGGCGGACCACCTCGGGCACGGCCGGATCGAGAACGACGCGGAACCCCGAACTCTTGATGTCCCAGCCCATGACACCTTCGGTGTCCGGGTACATCCGGCTGCGGGTGGCCACCACTTCGGGGCCCGGCGCCGACGCCCGCCCGCTGCCGACGGCGACCACGGCGGCCGCCCCGTCGCCGAACAGTCCGGTGGCCACCATGTTGGCGGGTGAGGGGTCGTTGCGCTGAAAAGTGAGCGAACACAGCTCGACCGACAGCAGCACGGCCACTTGGTCCGGCCAGCCGCGCAGGTAGTCGTGTAACCGCGCGACACCCGCCGCCCCCGCGACACAGCCGAGACCGAACACCGGCAGCCGTTTGACGTCGGGCCGCAGCCCCAGGCGCCCCACCAGCCGGGCGTCGATGGACGGAGCGGCCACCCCGGTGACGGAGGTGAACAGCAGCAGGTCCACGTCCTCGGGCCGGAGCCCGGCGGTCCGCAGCGCGCCGCGTACCGCCTTCGTGCCCAGCTCGGTGGCGGCCCGGATGAAGACGTCGTTGGCGGCGCCGAATCCGTCGAGTTCGGGGTAACGCTCCAGCGGCAGCACCATGTTGCGCGTCCGCACCCCGGCGTTCCGGTGCAACCGGTCCAGCACGCGCCGGTCCGCGCCGGGGGCCAGGCAGGTACGGGCCACCATGTCGGTGATCTGACTCTGGGTATGGCGGTGCGGCGCGAGGCAGCCGTGGACAGCTGCGATCCGGGTCATCTCTGGTCCCGCCTCGGGGGTCTCATGCCCCCCATCCCTGCCCGCGCACAGGCGTGCGACACCGCAAGTCGCCCGTCCGGCTGCCACTTCGCCCCGCGCGGCGTGGCTACCATCGGCCGATGGACACTGCCGACCGGCCGCAGACGTGCGGCCCGACCGTATGGCGCCCCCGCGTCGCGGTGGCTGCCGCACTGCGCCGTGTCATGGGGCTGGCGCTGTCCTGCCATCCGGGACCGGTCGTCGCGGTGACCGTTCTGGCGACCGCACTGGCCGTCAGCGCCGGGCACGGCGAAGCGCGTTGCGCGCTGATCGGCTCGGCCGTGCTGACCGGCCAGCTGTCGGTGGGCTGGTGCAACGACGCGTTCGACGCCCGGCGCGACAAGGCCGCGGGCCGTCGCGGCAAACCGGTCGTCGACGGAGTGGTGAGCAGGACGGCGGTGTGGACCGCCGCCTGCTGCGCGCTCGTGCTGTGCGTGCCGCTGTCGCTGGCGTGCGGCCCCTTCGCGGGTACGGCGCATCTGGCCGCGGTGGCGGGCGCGTGGGCGTACAACCTGAGGCTGAAGGCGACGGCGGTGTCCTGGCTTCCGTACATGCTCGGCTTCGCGAGTCTGCCCGCGGTCGTCGCGCTGAGCCTGCCGGGTCGCCCGTGGCCTGCCTGGTGGGCGGTGACAGCCGGGGCGCTGCTCGGTCTCGCGGCCCATCTGGGCGATGTCCTCCCCGACATCCCCGCCGATCTGGAAACAGGTGTACGCGGGCTGCCGCACCGGCTGGGTACCACGGGAACCCGGTTGCTGCTGCCGGTCCCGCTGGTCGCGGCGACGGCGGTTCTGGCACTCGGCCCCGCCGGGCCGGTGGGCGGATGGGGGGCGGTCGCCCTGTCGGTGTCGCCCCTGGCGGCCCTCGCCGGCCTGTCACTGGGCCGGTACTGGCGCAAGGCGGCGTTCGCCGGGACGGTCGCCGTGGCAGCGGTGGATGTGACGCTGCTCCTGGCCCAAGGCACCTCGCCCGCCTGACCTGTGGGGCACCGGAGTCCCGCATCACAGCAGGGTTGGCCTGGGCATCTGTGGGGGCAGACGTGCAGGTACCGCGGCACCGGTGGCACACTGGCCGCCGATCAGCCGAAGGAGCCCGCCTGTGTCCGTCATCCGCAACCTCCGCCGAGCGGTGAGCCGGGCGTACCGCCGAACCGTGGACCTCAGCCATCCCGCGCGGTCCCCCCTCGGCAACACGGTGGAGAACTGCGTCGTCTATATCGACGGGGTGCGCCGGCCGGGGGACGGGCCGGCCGACGAGGCGCTCCGGCAGGTCCGCAAGTCCGGGAACGGCTTCGTCTGGATCGGCCTGCACCAGCCCGGCGAGGCGGAGCTCGAGGGGATGGCCGAGCTGTTCGGTCTCCACCCGCTCGCCGTCGAGGACGCCGTCCATGCGCACCAGCGCCCGAAGGTGGAGCGGTACGACGATGTGCTGTTCGCCGTGTTCAAGACGGTCTGCTACGTCGAGCACGAGGAACTGACCGCCACCAGCGAGGTGGTGGACACCGGTGAGCTGATGGTCTTCACAGGCCCGGACTTCGTCATCACCATCAGGCACGGCGGCCACGGCTCGCTGGGCCCGCTGCGCGAGGCACTGGAGGCGGCTCCGGAGCGGCTTGCCAAGGGACCGTCCGCCGTGCTGCACGCGATAGCCGATCATGTGGTCGACGACTACCTCACGGTCGCCGACGCGGTGCAGAACGACATCGACGCCGTCGAGACCGAGGTCTTCAGCGAGCAGGCCAGTCGCGGAGACGCGGGCCGGATCTACCAGCTCAAGCGGGAACTTCTCGAGCTGAAGCGGGCAGTGGCGCCTCTGGACCGACCGCTGCAGATCCTGGCCACCCGGCCGATGCCACTGATCGACCCGGACTACCAGGCGTATTTCCGGGATGTCGCCGACCATCTGGCCCGGATCACCGAGCAGATCACCTCCTTCGACGCGCTGCTCGACTCGATCCTGCAGGCACATCTGGCCCAGGTGACTGTCGCGCAGAACGAGGACATGCGGAAGATCACCGCGTGGGCCGCCATCGTCGCCGTCCCCACGATGGTGTGCGGGGTGTACGGGATGAACTTCGAGCACATGCCCGAACTGGGCTGGAAGTACGGCTATCCCCTCGTCCTCGGGCTGATCGCCGTCGCGTGTTTCGCCATGCACCGGGGCTTCCGCCGCAACGGCTGGCTCTGACAGCGCCCATCGGGGTGACGGCTCGGCGCCTAGCGCATCCGCTCGATCGCGACCATGGCCGCGTCGTCGCCGAGAAACCCTCCGGCGTGCGCCAGCAGGTCCTTGCACAGGTGCTCGAGGAGCGTGTCGGCGTCCTGGTCCGGCCATGTCGTCACCCGCTCGGCCAGCGGGTAGAAGGTGCCGGAGCGATCGCGGGCTTCGATGACCCCGTCCGTGTACAGCAGGATGACGTCTCCCGGCTCGAACGCGAACGTCTCCACGGCGAAGTCGGACTCGTCGAACGAGGTGAGTCCCAGCGGAGGAGCCGGCCTGCGCACTTCGAGCGCTGTCGCCCTGCCGCCGCGCAGCAGCAACGGCGGCGGGTGTCCGCAGCTGATCAGGTGGAGGACCGGCTCGTCGTCGGGGACGTCGAGGACGGCCGCCGTGACGAACGATTCACCACGGTCCTCGCTCCCCTCGCGGTCGCCGCTCTCGTCGCCGGCCGCCGGATCGTCCAGGTCCGAGGAGACGGTCCCCTCGAGATAGGTCACCAGTACGGGCAGCTCGGCCTGCCGGTGCGCGGCCCCGCGGAATGCGCCCAGGAGCAGAGCGGCATCGCCGATGGCCTCCAGGCCCTTGCCCCGGACATCACCGATGATCAGCCGGGTCCCCTGGTTGGTGCGCGCGGCGGCATAGAGGTCACCGCCGATCTGCGCTTCGGCCTCGGCGGCCAGATAGACGGAGGCGATGTTCAGCGGACCGATCCGATGGGGAATGGGCCGGAGCACCACCCTTTGCGCCGCCTCGGCCACCGAGCGCAGTCGCGTCAACTCCTTCTCGTGGCGCTCCCGCAGATGGGCGAAGAAGGTCACGAACAGCGAGATCAGGATCAGCGCGATGATCTGGACGGTGTGGTTGAGGTCGGTCAGACTGGTGCGCGCGACGGCGACCACCGACTGGGCGAGAACGGCGATGGCGCCGATGAGCGCCGTCGTCCGGGGGCCGGCGAAAGAGGCTGTGACGGCCGGGGCGGCTACCAGGAACGGGCCGAGGTGCACTTCGGGCGGCGCCAGGATGTCCACCACGGTGACGATCACGATCAGCGCGAGGGGCACCACGACCAGCGCATGGCTCGGCTGCCACGACCAGCGGTGATCCCGGTGGAGGCGCCGGAGATCCATGCCTCCTGCTTACACCACGGCGGTCCGCCGTGCCCCGCGGCGGCGGCCCGGCCCGCGGGCTCCTGCCGTCTTTCGCCCGACCGGGCGACGGTGACGGCAGGAGCGAAGGGCAACCGGGTGACTTCCGGGAACCGATCGCCGCGGACAGGCGTTGCCCCCTTGGGCAAAGAAACCGTCAAGGGGCGTGGCCCGCGCCGGATTGAGCAGGGATTTTCATGGGTGTCAGCCTCTCCAAGGGCGGCAACGTCTCGCTCACCAAGGAGGCCCCCGGCCTGACCGCGGTCACCGTGGGCCTGGGCTGGGACGTACGCAGCACGACCGGCACCGATTTCGACCTGGACGCCAGCGCCCTGCTGGTGGACTCGAACGGCAAGGTGGTGTCCGACCAGCACTTCGTCTTCTTCAACAACCTCAAGAGCCCCGACGGCTCGGTCGAGCACACCGGCGACAACCTCACCGGTGAGGGCGAGGGGGACGACGAGCAGATCAAGGTGAACCTCGCAACGGTCCCCGCCGAGGTCGACAAGATCGTCTACCCGGTGTCGATCCACGAGGGCGAGAGCCGCGGGCAGAGCTTCGGCCAGGTCCGCAACGCGTTCATCCGCGTGGTCAACCAGGCCGACGGCAATGAGCTCGCGCGGTACGACCTGAGCGAGGACGCCTCGACCGAGACTGCGATGGTCTTCGGCGAGCTCTACCGCAATGGTGCGGAGTGGAAGTTCCGCGCGGTCGGTCAGGGCTACGCGTCGGGCCTGCGCGGCATCGCGCAGGACTTCGGCGTGAATATCTGATCCCCGCGCCGGGAGGCTGCTGTCCGGCTTGCCGGACAGCAGCCCGCATGCCTGCCGGGGCACAAGTGTCCCCCGATTTGGGCCCTGAGGTGATCGTCAATACGATCCGGCGATGATCACAAGAGAACGGCCGGCGGTCAGGACCTGGGTCCTGCTCGCCGCCCTGGCCACGGGAATGCTCCCGGTCGGCGCCGCCGCTGACGAACCCTCACCGAAGCAAGCCCCGAAGGTCGAGCTGGTGCTCGACGTGAGCGGCTCCATGCGGGCCCGGGACATGGACGGCCAGAGCCGCATGTCCGCGGCGAAGCAGGCGTTCAACGAAGTGCTGGACGCGGTGCCCGAGGAGGTGCAGCTCGGCATACGCACCCTGGGCGCCAACTACCGTGGCGACGACCGGCAGCAGGGCTGCAAGGACACCGAGCAGCTCTATCCGGTCGGTCCGCTCGACCGGACCGAGGCGAAGACCGCCGTGGCCACGCTGGCCCCCACCGGCTGGACACCGATCGGACCCGCCCTGCTGAAGGCGGCCGACGACCTAGAAGGCGGAGACGCGCCCCGCCGGATCGTGCTCATCACCGACGGCGAGGACACGTGCGCCCCGCTCGACCCGTGCGAGGTGGCACGCGAGATCGCGGCCAAGGGCATCCACCTCGTCATCGACACGCTGGGGCTGGTCCCGGACGCCAAGACCCGAAGCCAGTTGAGCTGTATCGCGGAGGCGACCGGCGGTACGTACACCTCCGTGCAGCACACCGATGAACTCTCCGGCCGCGTCAAGCAGCTGGTCGACCGCGCGGCGGACCCGGTGGCCGTCCCGGTGGCCACCGAGGGCGCTGCCGAGTGCGCCGAGGCGCCCCGGCTCGAGGCCGGTCTCTACACCGACCGGGCGAAGTTCGCCCAGCACCGCTGGTACCGGGTGGACGTACTGCCCGGCCAGGAGCTGCGTGCCTCGGTCAGTGTCGCCGCCGACCGGGCGGTCAACGCCGACTACGGCGTACTGCTGCGTGCGGTGACCGTGCACGGCCGGGAGATCGTCCGCGGGGCGGAGGCGGGCACCGGGCGCACGGATGTCATCTCGTCCGGCCTGCGCTATCCGAAGGCCCCGCGGGACGATGCCGACGCGGACGCGAAACCGGCCGCGGAGACCGTCTGCCTGCAGGTCGGCAACTCCTTCTCCGCGCCACCCACGGTGAAGACCACTCCGGGCCTGCCCGTCGAGCTCACCGTCGACCTGGTGGACTCGCCCGACGGGCCGTCCGACGTGGCCGCCTTCGGCCTCGGCCGTGGCTGGTGGCTGCTCGGCGCCCTGATCCTCACAGGCTTCGCGGCCGGTCTGCTGTGGGGCTGGGTCTCCCGCTGGCGCGTCGCTGTCTGGAGGTCCAACTGATGCGTAGGACATGGATACCGCTGTCGGCCGGCGCTCTATTGGCTGCCACCGCATGGCTGGGGACAACCGGTCAGGCTCTGGCGGAGAGCCCCTCCCCGAGCGCGTCGTCGACCGGCGACGACGCCACCGCGCCGACAGAGGCCGGCACCGCCTTCCGCGACGCGACGGCGATCGAGCAGGGCAGGCGCGCCACGGCCACCGCGTCCACCGGCGACTACCTCTACTGGGTGTTCCCCGCCGACGCCGGCGGACGGCCCACCGTCAGGGCGACTGTGACGCTGCCCGAGTCCGCCGTCCGGCACGGCGCGTCCACCTGGCAGCTCGACGTGTACGACGGGCTGCGCCGTCGCCAGTCCTGTGTGTACGGCATGCAGACGAAGGCCGCGCCCGCCGCCGCTCCCTCGGTGGAACTTTCGTGCACCTTGCGCACGGTCCGGGCCTGGGCCGAGCCGTGGGCCAACGATCCGCTGCCGGGCAGCTACTACATCCGGCTGACGGTCGTCGAGGCGCCGGAAGAGGACCTGGGTCTTCCGGTTCGGGCCGAGGTGGAGGCGACCTCTGCCGACGCGGGCGGCGCTCATGCCGTCGACGGCACCCTCGCAACGCCACTGGTGCAAGGGGTTTCCGCCCGCGCGAGCAGTGAGCCGGCGGACGGCTGGGCCTCCGGCTGGTGGACGGACCGGTGGATCTGGACCGCGGCCGGGGGCGTACTGGCAGCCCTTGCCGGGGTGGGCGGCTACAGCCTGACCCGCGGTTCGGGACGGCCCACGCGGGTACCGCCCGCCGTCTGAGCGCCCGGCCCGCCGGAACAGCGGCGACGTGCCGCCGGGTTCACACCGGGCCACCGGTGTGAACCCGGCGGGGCCGGGCGGTGCGGGCCGGTCACTTCTCGGGCGGGGGCCCGGTGGCCTCCGAATGAAGGGTCCAGGCCGGCAGGACGAACCAGCACACCACGAACCACACCACGATGCCGGCGACCAGCCACACGGCCCAGGTGTCGTCCGTCGCCACGCGCAGGATGAGCAGCAGCGCGGCCGCCATCGTGCAGAGCAGCAGGACGAGTCCGAGGACGGTCAGGCGCGAGGCCCACTGGACCGTCTGCGGTTTCAGGCGGCGCCCGGTCAGCAGGCGGTGGAACGACACCGGGCCGATCAGGGCGCCGGTCGTGGCCGCGCCGAGGACCACCGTGACCACGTATATGTTCCGGTCCGTCGTGGACAGTTCGACGAAGCGCTGCTGGAACACGACGGTGAGAAGGAAGCCGAAGAGGATCTGCACGCCGGTCTGCGCGACACGAAGCTCCTGGAGCAGTTCCGCCCACAACCGGTCCGCGCGCTCCTCCTCCGTCTCGTCGCGGCCATGAGCGCGGGTGCGCTTCCGGGCCGGCCCTGTTCCTCCCGCCACCGCGACCGCCCTCTCCTCGTACGGTGCCTCGGATCCATCGTCCCAGGCGTTCTCATAACGCGACAGCCGTCGGCCCGGCCGGTCCCGGGCGGGCCGGTCCCGGGCGGGCCGTCACAGCTCGATCGCATCGGCCGAACGGATCTCCGCACCCATGTTCCGTTCCATCATCCGAAGCGCTGCCCGGGCCAGATCGGCGTAGATATGGGCGACGGCGTCCCCGGCCACCGTGACCGTCAGACGGCGGATGTGCGCGTCCAGTGCCGAATAGAGCACACACTGCTCGGTGACCTGCCCGCACAGGACGAGGTGATCGACGCCCAGTTCACCGAGCAGATATCCCAGTGGGGTCTCGAAGAAGATGGAGTGTCTGGCCTTCAGGACGAAGAGCGACTTCTCGTCGGGCCGCACCTGTTCCACCAGGTCGGCGTGCGGGCCCGAGAGGGCGGTCTCGAGGATCTCTCCAAGGTGGGAGCGCCAGTGGCCGAAGTTGTCGTTGACGTAGATCACCGGGACGTCGGCACTCCTGGCGGCCGCCAGCAGCCGCACCACCGCGGGCAGGGCCTCCCGCACAGACGGCAGCAGCTTCTCCGCATCGGGGTGCTCATAGTTGTTGATCATGTCGATGACGATGAGAGCGGCCTGTCCCATGACCGGCTACCGGGTCGCGAGCCGCAGGACGACATCCTTCTCCTGATCTCCGGCGGCCATGCCTTCCTCTTCGACGGCGAATGCGGAGGCCAGCGCTTCCCGCAGCCGGTCCACCGCCCAGTAGCCGCCCTGGGCCGCCACCGTGACCGGCGCTGTCAGGTGCACCGGTTCGGCTGTTTCCCGTACCTCGGCGACGTCGAACGTCGAGGTCCACACGGTCGGCCGCCCACCGGCTGCCTCGTGGGGTACGTCGTCGGCGTCACGGTCGGAGTCGAACGACCGTCCCAGCACGCGGAACACGGCGTGGGCATCCTGTGCCGAGCAACTGCTGAGTTCCACGACGACCTGGGTCGCGGGATGCTGTGTGCTGTCCACGTGGGTCCTTCCTCTGGCGCTCACCGGTTTCGTGCCGCCCGCCGGGGGCCGCGCTTCCAGGCTCTCCCCGCGGCCGTGCCCGTGCGACCGGAAGGTCGGCGTTCACGTACCCGCCGAGCCGCGGGGAAACCACCGGTCGCCTGCTGTGTGCGTCCGACCGCGAGGGGTACCCGAACCGACATGACCGTTGCGAAAACGAGTGTTCTTGTCCTGGACTGCGCCGAACCCGAACCGCTGGCGGAGTTCTACGCCGCGCTGCTCGGGGCCGACATCCGGGTGGCGAGCGACCCCGACTTCGTGGAGGTCGTGGGCAACAGCGGAGTGCACCTCGCGGTTCGCCGGGACCACGGCTACGCCCCTCCCAGCTGGCCGCGGCCGGAGGACTCCCTGCAGGCTCATCTGCGCATCCTGGTCGCGCGCGGCGACATGGACGAGGCGGAACGCGAGGCCGTCAGCCTCGGGGCGAAGCCGGTGGTCACCCGGGACAACGGCGGACCTCGGGACGTACGGATCTACGCCGATCCGGCCGGGCACTCCTTCTCCCTCGCGGTGACGCCGCGCAAGGAGCCGGCCGCCCGCTGACGCCCCGGGTGTCGTCACTGCGGGTCCTGAGCGTCCTGCGCGTCCTGCGCATCCCGGGACTCCCGCGTGTCCCGCGCGTCCGGGGACTGCTGCCGCGCCACCGGCGGCTTCTTCCTGCCTCGGTGGCTGGTGTCGCACCACGGGAACAGCCGGCTACGCCGACATGTGCACAGGGCTACCACCGGCCGGTCCGAACGCGCCGTCCGGCCGTCCTCCAGCACGACTTCGACGGGCCCCTCGACGAGCAGCGGGCCGCCCGGCTCCTGCAGCAGACGGCGCCCGGCGGGCACTGGCCATGCATACGGCTCAGTGCGGCCGTTCGGCACGGATCACCACCAACTCCTCCTTCTCCTGGCCGGGCTCGATCAGGCCCGCGTCCCGCAGCCACGCGGCACGTCCTCGCAGGACGGGCCCGAACGGCACGTACCGGCGGTCGACGACGGCGGCGTCCAGCCCGGCCTCCGTCAGCCGGCGGACCGTCGACGCGGGTCCGCTGAGCGCCGAGTGGACCATCAGCAGCACTCCCCCGCGCCGCATCCGGTCGGGCACCTGCTCGCAGAGCCGGTCCAGCACGCCCCGGCCGTCGGGCCCCGCGTTCCAGGCACGGCCGGCACCCCGGCGCGGCAGGCCCCGGTGCGGGGACGGTACGTACGGCGGGTTCGCCAGCACCAGGTCGAAGCGCTCACCGGCGACCGGTGCGAGCAGGTCTCCGCGCCGGGCGCGCACGGTGCGGGCGTACCCGGACAGCAGCGCGTTCAGACGCACCGTGAGCACCGCCGCGGCCGATGCGTCCACCGCGGTGACCCGGGCCGCGCCGTGCCGGGCGGCCTCGATCGCCAGGACCCCCGTACCGGTGCCGATGTCGAGCACTTCGGCGTCCGGGGGCAGGAGTTCGCGCCGCAGGGCGGACATCAGCATCGCGGTGTCCGCCTGCGGTGCGTAGACCCCGGGAGGGCTGATGGGGAACATGGGGCCGGCCCGTCAGCGCAGTTCCCGCAGGGCGGGCAGCAGGGTCTTCTCCGCCCAGTCGAGGAAGGGCTGCTGGTGGTCGCCGCCGATCTGGACGAGGGCGACCTCGGTGAATCCGGCATCGACGTACGGGCGTACCGCCTCGACGAACGTCTCGACGTCGGCGCCGCACGGGACGGCTTCCTGGATGTCCTCGGGCCGGACGTATGCGGTCGCCCCGGCGAACCCTGCCGGACCGGGCAGTTCGGAGTTGACCCGCCAGTTGCCGACAGACCAGCGGAACTGGTCGTGCGCCCGGGCCACGGCCGCTTCCCGGTCGGTGTCGTAGCAGACCGGCAGCTGGCCGACGCGAGGTTTGCCGGTGCCTCCGTGCTGGTCGAAGGCGTCCAGCAGCTCTCTTTTCGGCTCGGTGGCGATGACGAGGTCGCCGAGCCGGCCGGCGATCTCGCAGGACCGCTCCCCCGAGACGGCGACGCCGATCGGCGGCGGCTCCTCGGGCAGATCCCACAGCTTCGCGTTCTCCACGTCGAAGTGGGTGCCGTGATGGCTGACGTAGCCGCCGCGGAAGAGTGCGCGGATGATCTCGACCGCCTCCTCCAGCATCTCCAGGCGGACGTGTGCGGCAGGCCAGCCGACGCCCACCACGTGCTCGTTGAGGTTCTCACCCGACCCGAGACCGAGGCGGAAGCGCCCCTCGGACAGCAGCTGCATCGTCGCCGCCTTCTGTGCGACGACGCTGGGGTGGTACCGCACCGTCGGGCAGGTCACGTACGTCATCAGGGGGATCCGTGAGGTGGCCTGGGCCGCGGCGCCGAGCACACTCCACGCGTACGGCGCGTGGCCCTGGGAGTCCAGCCACGGGAAGTAGTGATCCGACGTCACGGAGAAGTCGAACCCGGCCCGCTCGGCGCCCACCACATGGTCCACAAGCTCTCGCGGGCCGGCCTGCTCGGTCATCATCGTGTATCCGATTTGCACCATGAAACACGCTTTGCCGATCTCTGCTCCGTGAAACATGAGCCGTCGGGGCCCGGGGTACCCGCGGTGCATGAACACTCCGAACAGACTCCAGGACACCGCTCCCGACGTCGTCCTCGCGGCCAGGGACCACCTGATCGGCATCGCGCCGTTCGTCGTGGGGCTGGCCATGGTGGCCTTCCTCCTCGGCGCCTTCTGGTGGGGCAAGAAACGCCGGGCCCAGGAGCCGCCGGTACCCCGTCCCGAGGACCAGCCGGAGCGACCGGACCACCGGACACACATCGAAGAGTCCGGCCACCACTCGACCGCCGCATTCCCGGCCGGGGGTGACCGGCTGATGCCCTACCAGCTCAAGGGTCACGGCAACGACGTCGCTCATCCGGGCGGCGAGGAACCCCGCGGCGACACGTCGGGCGGGCGCGGCTGACCGTCCGCGCAGCTCCCGCCAACGCCCTCCGGCCAGGGCCTCAACGGTCCCGGAGGGCGTTGGCGGGCGGTATGACGGCCCCGGCCCGCCCGAGGTAGGACTCCGCCTCGGCGATGGCGTCCCGGGCCGTGCGCTTCCCCATCAGCACGCACAGGGTGTAAGCGATGTCCTCGAGCCTTCGCCGTCTGGTCAGATCGCGCGGCTCCGCGAGGACCAGACGCTCCCACACGCGGTAGCGCCGCAGCAGGGCAGCGAGGAGGGCCTTGTCGGGAAGCAGCATGGTCGTCTCCTTAAGCCGGGTGGCCGGGCGTGAGACCGACGACGTCGCTCAGGCTCAGCAGGGCCCCCCTTGGCTGTGCGGCGGCTTCTTCTCCGGCCGGGCCGACCTCTACGGGGCTGAGGAGAAAGCCCACATGGTCGCCCCAGTCGGCGTGGTCCTCCACCCGGCCGACGAACCAGGCCCGGGCGTCCTCCAGCACCGGGGCGCCCCCCTCGCCCGGCCGCCACCGGACCTCGGCGAACTTGTCCACGTGGTCGCCGGTCAGGCCGCCGAACAACGCCACCAGCCCGTCCTGGTCGCGGCCCAGCAGATGTACGGCCAGGAAGCCGGCGCGCCGGGCCACTCCGAAGGTGTGGTTCGCCTTGGAGAGCCATACGACGAAACGGGGCGGGTGCAGCGAGTTCTGCGAGGCGAACCCCACGAGGCACCCCGACTGCTCCCCGTCTGCGGCTGCCGTGACCACGTACATCGGGTAGTCGAGGCGATCGGTGAACGTGTCCAGCCCCGTCATGGCTCTCCTTTCCGGCGCCTGGCCGGTTCCAGGGATATCGCCGATCAGCGGGGGCAGAGGCGCTACGTACAGAGGGGAGAGTGGCCATGACACAGCTCGTGAGAGACGTGATGACGACCGGAGTCGCGACCCTGCCGCCGCATGCCTCGCTGGTGGAAGCCGCCCAGTTGATGCGCGACCGGCACATCGGCGATGTGCTCGTCACCCAGGGAGACCAGGTGCTGGGTGTGCTCACGGACCGCGACATCGCGGTGCGGGGAGTCGCCGAAGGGCATGACCCGCACACGGTGCCAGTCCGTTCAGTGTGTACGGCGGAGGTCGTCACCGTGGGGCCGGACGACGAGGTCTCCGACGCGGTTCGCAAGATGCGGCTTCACGCGGTGCGCCGGCTGCCGGTCGTCGAGAAAGGTCACGTGAAGGGCGTGGTCAGCCTCGGTGATCTGGCCGCGGCACGTGACCCGGAATCGGCACTCGCCGAAATCAGCCAGGCCACACCGGACAACCACATGTGACCGCACGACGCCGCGCCGGGGGGCGAGCGTCCGACGGAGCCTGGGCCCCGTCGGACGCGCGGGACCGGATTACTGTCCGGACGACTTCTTCATCTGCTTGGCGGTCTTCTCCGCGGCTTCCTGGGCCTTGCCCGTCATCTGCTCGCCGCGGCCTTCGGCCTCCATGCTCCGGGCGTCCATGGCCTTGCCGGCCGTCTCCTTCATCTTGCCCTTCATCTGCTTCGCCTTCGCCTTCGCCTTAGCCATGGCGGATGTCCTTTCACGGTGGGGATGGACTGGCGTATCCACAGTGCGCCGCTCACTCTGAGTCCGCAAACGGGCACAAATCTGGTATGTCGGCCTTGTCCGCCGCAGTCAGTCGGGCGGCTCCGGAACCGGCCGGGTACCGGGCTCCGGATCCGCGGCCGGCTTCCGGTCCGGCTCCGGACCGGGCGCGGCGGGTTCCGGCTCCGACGGCTGTGGGTCGTGCGGTACCGGGTCCGGCCGGGTGGGTACGGGTCCGGGGCCGTCCGGAGGCGGTTCTGTGGTCATAGTTGCTGTCCTTGGCTCGCCGGGGCGCCGCTCGGCGCGGTTCTCTCTCAGCCTCGGAACTCCTGGATGAACGTGGCGCAGAAGGCCTTGAGATCGCCGGGCTTGCGGCTGGTGATCAGAGTGCCGGGGGCGGACTGATCGACCTTCACCTCCTCGTCGACCCAGGTCGCTCCCGCGTTGCGGATGTCGGTCCGGAGACTGGGCCAGGAGGTCAGCGTCCTGCCGCGCACCACCTCGGCCTCCACCAGCGTCCATGGGGCGTGGCAGATCGCCGCGACCGGCTTGGCGAGGTCGAAGAATTGCCGTACGAATGCCACGGCCTGGGGGTTCATGCGCAGGAGGTCCGGATTGGCGACACCGCCGGGGAGGACCAGCGCGTCGAAGTCCTCGGCCGTGGTGTCGTCGACCGTCCGGTCGACCGGGAAGGTGTCCGCCTTGTTGAGGTGGTTGAACGCCTGGACCCGGCCCGGCTTCGTGGAGAGCAGGACCGGTTCGCCGCCGTCGTCGATGACCGCCTGCCAGGGTTCGGTCAGTTCCACCTGCTCGACTCCCTCGGGGGCCATGAGAAACGCCACTCGCATGCGGCCCACGTCCTTTCCTCTCCTCAATGTGCACAGCCGTCTACGCACCCCGTCTGCCCCTCGCGGTGGGGTTCACGCGTAAACGACGTGCCGGGCCTGCCCCGGTTTTGCCGCCCCTCGCCGGGGCAGCCGCTCCACTGCCCAGGGCGTCCCGCTCCCCACCGGAGGCCACAATGAGCGACCAGCCAGAATCCCGCGTGCGTGCCGAGTACGAACGCGACAAGGCCGAGCAGTTGCTGCGCAGGGCACGGAGTTCCGCGAACCCGGAGGAGGCGGAGCGGCTGCGTTACCGGGCGGAACAGATGAAGGAGCACAGCGAGGCGGCGCTGCGGCACGAGCCGGAGCAGGAGCCAGGGGACATCCGGGAGGAGTACCCCCAGTAGCCCCGGCAGCCGTGGCCGCGGAGACGGCCGGAAATCCGGCGCCGACACGTGTCATGCGCCCGGGTTTCCTGCCACTCCGGTGGACTCGTCTCCTGTCGGCCCCAGTCCTTCCGCGGGGATGTCGCGGCGTTCGAGCGGCCGGGTCGCCGGACCCTGCACGACCGAGCCGTCGGTGGCGAAACGTGAGCCGTGGCACGGGCACTCCCAGACCCGTTCGTCGTCGTTGAATCCGACCAGGCAGCCCATGTGCGTACAGCGGGCGGACACCGCGCTGACGGCTCCCGAGTCGTTGCGGTACACCGCGCAGCGCCGGCCCTCGACCCGTACCACGGCTCCGCTGCCCGGCCTGATGTCCTCGGCGGAACCGTCGTGCGCGACATGCAGGCGGTCCCCGACGAAGTGCTCCACTACGGAGGTCTGGGCCTTGAGGAACCCGGGCATCTCCTTCAGCGGCACCAGCCGGCGCGGATCGTAGAGCTCGGTCCAGGCGGGCCGGGGCCCGCCGGTGAGATGCGCGGCGAGCAGCCGGCCCGCCATCACACCGTTGCTCATCCCCCAGCCACCGAACCCGGTGGCGACGAAGACATGCTGTGTCCCGGGGTGTACGTGGCCGACATAGGGCAGATGGTCGGTGGAGTCGTTGTCCTGGGCCGACCAGTGGTACCGCGTATCCGCGTCGGCGAAGCCGGGGAGGTGCTCGCACGCCCAGGAGTCGAGCCGGCCGAGCCGCTCGACGACGTCACCCGACCCCGGGACGAACGACTCCCCCGTGACGATCAGCAGCCGTCGCTGCGAGCCGTAGGGGGCGGTGCGCACCGAGCGGGTGCCCTCCTCGGGGGTGATGTACATGCCCTGCGGAGCCATATCGGCCGGTACCGGCGCGGCGATGACCAGCTCCCGCCGAGGGGTGAGCCGCGCGATGAGGCTGGTGTGGTCGAATGCCGGGAAGTGGGTGGCGACGACGACGTCCTTCGCGTGAACGGTTGCTCCCCGCTCCGTGGTCAGCCGGCAGCGCGCGCCGTCGTGGAGCGCGGTGATACGCGTCTGTTCGAAGATCCGCCCGCCGAGGGCGGTAAAGGCGTCCGCCAGACCCAGCAGGAACTTGCGGGGATGGAACTGGAGTTGTCCGTCGACGCGGACGGCGGCGGCCACTGGGTAGGGCAGGTCCGTCTCGGTGACGAAGGAGGCGGACAGGCCGGCCTCCCGGGCCGCCTCGGCCTCCGCCCTGATCTCGTCCGTCCGCCGCTCGTCACGGACGTAGGTGAAGGCCGGCAGTCGTTCCAGCTCCGCGTCGATGCCCAACTCGGAGCAGAGCACCGCCACGTGGTCCAGTGCCTCCTGCTGGGCACGTGCGTGCAGGGCCGTAGCCTCGGCGCCCTGCGCCTTCCGCAGCCGGGCGTAGCCGAGACCGTGCAGCGCGGTCAGTTTTCCCGTGGTGTGGCCGGTGACTCCGGAGGCGATGTGACCTGCCTCGAGGACGACGACCTCGCGGCCTGCCCGGGCCACCTCCCAGGCGGTGCACAGGCCCGCGATGCCGCCGCCGACGACCGCTGTGTCCACGGTGAGATCGGCTTCGAGGGAGGGATGGCCGGTGGGCGGAGTGGTGGCCATCCAATACGACTCATGGGCCGTGGACCGGTGCGCTGCCATGCCCAACGGGTTCCCCGTGCCCGTTCCCGCTAACGGTCCGGGCACCCGGCGGACCTCTATCGGCTCAACCCGCCGCCGGGAGCCTGCCGGCCTCACCACAGCGGGTGTCAGACCTGGCCACGCCAGGCGGCTGGATGTCCCGGGCCTTGGCCATGTCGGTGATCTTCTTCCGGCCGCCGCCGCCGCGGTTCTTGTGCCGGGCCCATAGGACGCCGGCCGTTGCTCCGCGGGCCAGGAGGAGGAGAACGGGAACGATGCGGGTGCCGATCAGCAGGGGCGCTTCGCCGGCTCCGGGCCAGAGCTGTTCGGGGTGGAGCAGGGCGTCGGTCGGTTGGTAGGGCGCCCAGGCTGCTCCGGTCAGGTAGGCGGCGATGTTGCCGGAGAGCCAGGCGAGGTGGGACAGGGGGACAACGATGGCGAGCAGCCAGGGCTCGTACTTCGGGCGGGGGCGGAGGGATCAGCGGCTGCGGCTGTTCTTGGCCGGTGCCTGTCGCGGAGGGCTCGGGCTCGCCCACGGGCCGTCGCGGCGGGCGGCGAGGGAGCGGACGCGCTCTTCCAGGGCGGAGGCGACGTGCACGGCGAGTACCTCCCGGGACCTGCGGGTGACGATGTTCGGGTTGCGGGTCGGGAGGCTGCGCAGGCTGTCGGTCCGCGGCACGGAGGTCGGGTCGGCGAGCGCGGCGGTGAACGCTGCGACCAGGTGGGGCGGCGTGTGCTCGCTGATGCGGGCCTGCCAACGAGTGCGGCCTGGACCAGTACGAGGCCCGCCGCTACGCCTCAGCTAATGGCCGACGTGCCGGTTGGCGAGGCAGCCGCGATTTCGAGCGCTACGCGCACTTCCATTGAGCTGACTGCTGTGGTGGTCACGGGCAGCAGCTCCTCCGCGCGTTTGACGCGGTAAGTGACGGTGTTGCGGGCAATGTGCAGGCGTTCGGCCGCGGTGCGGGGGCTGCGTTCCTCGGCGAGGTAGATGCGCAGGGTTTCGCGCAGCTCATGCAGGCGGGCTCCCTCGGAGGCCAGCGGCCCGAGGACCTCCTGTACGAACCAGCGTGCGTGTTCGGAGTCAGCCGTGACGAGGGCTGCCAGGCGGATGTCCCGGTAGTCGCAGAGCCAGGAGCCCGAAGCGTGCAAGGCCATCCGTTGTGCCTGCAACGCCCCCAGATGACTGCGGCGCATGCCGTGGGGCCCTGGTGCGGGCGGGCCGAGAGCCGCACGCACCCCTGCCGGCTCGGGCAGGGAGCTGCGCAGGTGTCGGATGTGGTCTTCGGCGGTCTCGCCGCTGACGGCGAACCATACCCACACATTGTTGTCGTGGGCCTGGATGACGAGCGTCCTGGCCGCTTCCAGGGCGCGGGCCATGGTCGAGGCCGCGTGGTGCAGCCGTTCTGCGGCGGGCGCGGAGGTGGCGGTGTCGTCGCCCCACAGCACCGCGGCCACGTGCGTGCTTGACAGGTCGTACCGCAGACGCAGGGCGGCGGCTTCCCGGTCGACCGGGCGGGCGGCCAGCAGTTCGTCGATGACGGCGCGGCGGGCGGCTTCGTCACTGCCGCGCCAGCGGTCCCGTTCGGCGATGTATTCCTCGGCCATGACGCTCGAATGGGCGTCGACGTAGGTGAACATCAGGTCGTCGATCCGGCGCAGCTCGGCCATGCGCTGGTCGGCCGGGACGTGCTCCTCAACTCCTGCTGCCAGGCCTTGCGCCAGCTGCGCGTGCCCGAGCCGCACTCCCCGCAGGACGAGCTCCAGCGGGATTCCGCGGCGCGCAAACTCCCGGCATCCTTCCAGCGCATCCTCGGCGAGGGTGGGGATGGGCCGGCTGAAGTCGGACGCCATCAGGTGCAAGCCCGTCAGCACCGCGGACTGGGTCACACGTCGCAGGGTGGTCGCGGCAGCGCGACCGCCACCGTGCTCGGGCACCTTCCTGAGGACCTCCTCTGCGATGGCGTCGGCGCTCTGGAGCGCCCACTCGACCGGGGCCGCGCCAAGCTCCGTGCGTGCCGCGGCCAGCTCCACCGGCGACAGGACGGGCTCGGTCAGGCGGCCGGGATCCGGCCGCAACCACTGGAGCCACTGTCCCGTCACGCTTCCCGTCCCTCCGTCGCCGGGGAGGCGCGCGAGCGGGCCGCTCGCTGCTGCCGCCCAGGTCAGGGGACCATATCTTCCCCGGAGAGTCGAGCAGCCGCGGAGCCCGCCGCTGACGAGCGCCGCCCTGCGGCCGACGGTTTACTGCCCGGCCGGGACGGTCGCACCGTTCACCGGCCGGGCTGGTTCACTCCGCGCGTCGGCACGGCGCGGCGCGGTGAGCGCCGGCCGTGTCAGCGTCGCTGTGCTCGGCGAGGCCGGCCATGGGCACCGGCTGTGGCGCCCGTGGCTCAAGCGGTGACCTCCGGGGCGGGTACCGCCGTGAGCCGGCCGCGCAGCGCAGCCACCAGACGCGGGATGTCGGCCGCACTCTTGGCGCCGCCGAAGATGTAGAAGTCGGGGCGCACCAGCATGGCCTCAAGGCCGGTACGGGCCAGGTCGGCCAGGTAGGTGCGGTCGAGATCGACGACGTCGTCGGGGCCGTTCGCCGCCGGGTCGTCGGTGATCCTCAGCAGGCGGAGCCTGACCTCTTCACACCAGGCCAGGGTGTCCTCGTCGAGCCCGTCACGCGGATCACCGGTGGTGAGCAAGGTGAGCCCGATGCCGACGGTTTCGTCGAAGAGGCCGGTACGGTCCCCGAAGCGCACCCGTCCCTGCCGGCTGAGCTGCCCGGTCGGCTCCGCCGTGGCGCCGGTGCAGTCGCGGTCCAGCAGTCCGCCGGTGAAGGTCACCAGGAACTGATCTCCTTGTGGTACGCGGCCTGCCTGCTGGTCGGCGATCATGCGGGCGTCGCGCTCGGCGGCCGCGGCCGGGTCCGGCTCGCAGATGACCCTCCCCAGGCCCACAGACTTCTCGATCGCATGTTGCAGATGCTGGCATCGCTCGGTGGTGTAGGTGTCCAGCAGACTGTCCTCGGCTTTCCCGGACAGCACCAGGTCGAGCTTCCAGCTCAGGTTGATGGCGTCACGCAGGCCCGAGCACAGGCCCTGCCCGGCGAACGGCGGCATCTGGTGGGCCGCGTCCCCGGCCAGCAGCAGCCGACCCTCGCGCCAGGAGTCCGCCCAGCGCGCCTGGAAGGTGTAGACGGTTTGCCGCTCCAGGGTGGCGTTGTCCGGGTGCAGGTCCCACGGCTCGAGCAGCTTCCAGGCGGTCTCGGCCTTGTTGAGCTCGGCGATGGACTCGCCGGGCAGGCGCATGAACTCCCAGCGACGGCGGCCCGGGCCGCCGACCACCGCCGTGGTCGGCCGGGCGGGATCGCAGAGCTGCAGGTTTCGTGGCGTCCACTCGCGGTCCCGGTCATGGGGTATGACGTCGAGGACCAGCCAGTCGAACTTGAAGCCGAGGTCGGTGACCGAGGTGCGCATGCACGAGCGGATGAAGCTGTTGGCACCGTCGCAGCCGACGACGTACGCGGCCCGGAGAGTACGCTGCGCGCGTTCTCCGTCACGGAGCAGGGGCTCGTCTCCCGAGCTCTCCGCCACAGTGACTTCCACCGCCGTGAGGCCCGCCTGGACGCCCACGCCTTCCCAGCCGCGCAGGATGTCGATCCCCGGCAGCGACTGGACGCGCTCGTTCAAGGCCACTTCCAAGGTGGGCTGGTTGAACGCGCTCAGGTTGGGCCAGCCGGAGTGGCTGCCGTCCGAGAAGTCGTAATGGAGGAGTTGCTGACCCTCTCCGTTGCGCCACTCGTAGTCCACAGCGGGTTCACTGACAGCGGCCATGTCCACCCCAAGCGACGCCAGGATGCGGCCGGCCTCGTGGTCGAAGACGACGGCGCGCGGCAGCGGGTACTGCTGCGGCCAGCGTTCGACGATGCCGACCCGGCGGCCTCGGGTGGCCAGCTGGATGGCCGTGGCCAGCCCGACCGGACCGGCGCCGACCACCAGCACGTCGTAGGCCTCCGCGGCGAGGCCCTTGGTAGAGGTGCGCATAACGTGCCTGCGTTCCTTTCGTTCGTTCAGCCGGCGTCGTGCGCGCCGGTCATCATTGCGGCAAGGTCCTCGGGGCGGAGGAAGGACGGCGATACCGGCGGGCCCCAGTTGTACAGGGCGACGCGTTCGTCCTCCCACACACCGGGGGTCCACAGCTGGTCGTCGACGATGCAGTCCATGTCGGAGTAGTACTCGGAGAAGTTGCCGGCCGGGTCCTTGAGGTACCAGAAGAAGTTCGACCCCAGCTGGTGGCGGCCCAGGCCCCACACATGGCGCTCGGGGTGGCCTTCCAGCATCCGGGTGGCGCCGCGTCCGACCTCGTCCACGTCGTCCACCTGCCAGGAGGTGTGGTGCAGGAAGGAGATGGGGGCCTTTTGGACGAGGACGTTGTGGTGGTCGGTGGAGCAGCGCAGGAACGCCGCGCCCGGTACCAGGTCGCTGACCTTGAAGCCGAGCCCGTCGGTGAAGAAGCGCTGGGAAGCCTCCTGGTCGGTGGAGCCCAGGACGACGTGTCCCAGGCGGCGGACGCGCACCGGCCCCTCACGCAGTACGCCGGGGGCACGCTCGCCAGTCCGCTCGATCCGCCCGGGAGCGTTGTACGGCATCCGCGCGGCTGCGGGCTGCACGATGCGCGGCTGCACCTCGACGGTCACCGTCACCTCGGTGCCCGGGTCGACCGCGCGCAGGCGGTGGGATTCCCGGACGAACGGCACCTCGAGCCGGTCCAGGGAGGCGGCGATCCGGCCCAGGTCGTCGGGGTCGTCGGCGCTCAGGGTGAGCTCCTCAAGGCGGCGCCGCGCCGCCTGAACGATCTTGAGCTGTTCGCCGCCGTCGGCCGTGGCGAAACGGCCGTCGCCGAGGTCGGTCAGCCCGAAATCGGCGTAGTAGGCCGAGGTGGCGGCCACATCGGGCACGCCCATCGTGATGTGCGCCACGCGGTGCAGGGCCATGGCAGTCTCCTCAAAAGCTTCGGTGTGCGGTGATGGGCGCGGGAAGGTGTGCGACCGCGCGTCAGACGGCCTGCGGGCCTTCGGGGTAGCTGGGGCCGGCGACCAGCGGATTGCGCAGCTCACCGATGCCGTCGATCCAGCTGCGCAGTTCCTCGCCGGGGGCCAGGAAGCGGCGCGGGTCCCGGGTACCGCCCACGCCTGCCGGTGTGCCGGTGAAGATCAGGTCGCCGGGCAGCAGCGGGCAGATCGACGACATCCAGGCGATCTGCTGGGACACCGAGAAGATCAGCTGGGAGGTGCGCGACTCCTGCATGGTCTCGCCGTCGATCGCGCAGCCGAGCGCGAGGTCGTCGGGGTTGTCGAACTCGTCCGGGGTGACCAGCACCGGCCCGGTCGGGCTGAAGCCGGGGAACGACTTGCCCAGGGAGAACTGGGGCGCCGGTCCCGACAACTGGATGCCGCGCTCGGACAGGTCCTGGCCGAGCGTGAGGCCCGCCACGTACTGCCACGCCTCGGAGGCGGCGACCTGGGACGCCTCACGACCGATCACCGCTACCAGCTCGACCTCCCAGTCGACCAAGGCACTCGGCAGCGCGACCGTGTCGTAGGGCCCGGTCAGGGACGTGACGTACTTGGTGAAGACAGCGGGACGCTCCGGTACGGCGACCCCCGACTCCGCCACGTGGTCGGCGTAGTTCAGCCCGACCGCGAAGACCTGCCGCGGGCGCGGAACCGGCGCGCCCAGCCGCCGCTCCTCCAAGGGCATCCGCTCGTGGCCGGTCGCGGCCGCGGACTGGGCCCAGTCGCGGAACTCGGCCCAGCGGTCGAAGACTGCCTGCGGGTCCGAGGAGAACAGCCCGTCACTGGCTTTCTCCACGTCCACCACACCGTTGTCGAGGACGAGCACCAGACGGCCGTTGAAATTGGCTGTGCGCATGGCACAACACCTCCTGAGAAAAGGGGAAAAACGGGAAAGGGGAAAAAGGATGAGGGGATGATCAGCCAGGCGGTCGTTGTCGCTGCTCCGGCTGCGTGGCGGGCGGCCGGCCCGGTCCCACGCCGTCAGGCGTCGGCCCGTCGCCAGCGCAGGCGCGTCAGGGACTCGTCGTCGGCCCCGGCAACTGTCAGCTCCAGCCGTCCCGGGCTGAGCCGGACATCGCGCACCAAGGCCGTCCCCGTCCACGGTGTGTAGTGACTGGTCTGGATACGGTGCACGACCGGCCCGTCCGCCTCGCGCTCCCAGCGTCCGGCATAGGCCACGGTTCCGCTGGCCGTCTCCTCGAACACGGATGCGACCGGGGCATCATCGGGATGGACGGTCAGCAGTGCGCTCATCCACCCGTCGGCGGTGTAGAGCAGCATCCCACTGGGACGCTCCCCGAGCGGATGGACGACCGTCCCCTCACGTGTGAGCGAGAAGTCCTCAAGGACCCAGGCTCCGACCAAACTGTTCATGTCTGCCTCGCACCGTGCTCCAGTACCGTCGGCCCGACCGCGCAGGCACCGTCACAGCACCACGGTGACGCCCCAGCGGCCGGGCCGAGTGGCTGGCTCCTGCCACCCACACAGAGCAGTTAACCCGCGACCGCGGCACCGACTCTTGGTCCCCGGTACTCAAAAGTCCGCTTGCTTTGGGCTGACAGCGCCCATGTGACCAGCGCCGATCCGCAACCTGCGCTTTGACGTCCGAACCGTCGATGTACCTGCGCTCCGCGCCGCGCATCGCCATCAGGTGCTCGTGGCGCTCGCTGGGCAGGTCTTGCGAGGTCATCATTTGCCGTCGCAACAACAGGCGAGCCGCTTGGCGGGGGCGCCGGTGCGGGTGTCAGCGTGGATGGTGGTGGTCAGGGCCTTGACGTAGATCTCGACGTCGGTTGCCGTACTCGTCGGCCAGATTGGCCATGGGTGCCTTTCCAGTTCAGCGGCGTCGGGGCGTCGGGGAGGCCGTCTGCTGGGCGGGGCCCGGCGGCGTGGGGCGGGTCTCGCGAGGACGAGGCTCGGGGTACGGGCCCGGCCTCGGGTCGGGCCGGGGGCCGGGCCTGGGTTCGGGTCCCGGCTCATCCGGTCGCGGGGACGGCCTGGGCACCGGGCTGACGTCCGGGTCAGGCGGGACGGGAATACTCATGACGATGTGCCCTTCCGCCGCCGGATTGCCTCGCGGTCACCCGGCCGGCCTGCTCACTCCCCCCGCGCTGCGGCTACCCCGCCAGGTGTCGCCCAATCGGCGGTACGGCCAGGAAGCGCTCCGCTGCCCCTGCCTGGCACGGCCTGCCCGAGTAGAATCCGGTGCGTCGCAATCGTGTTCGCCAGCAGCACGTACCGTCAGGTGCCGGCAGCTGACCGCACAGTCCTATGGCGCCCATGGCCTCCTCGAGACGGAGAAGTCATGATCATGCCCGAGCTGGGGCCACCCCCGGGACCGGCCACCGAAGACGGCGACCTCTCCACGGCTGTGGCCGAGCTCTCGGCGGAGGTCGCCGCCCTGCACGCCGAACGGGCGCGCCGCCACCTGCTCGACCTCGCGGCCGGCGTCCTGGTCGCCCAGCTCTCGACGACCCCGCTCGACGCCGCGGACCACCTGCTGCGTCTCGCCGAGTCCACCGGGGTGAGTGCGGAGGACCTCGCGGCCGACATAGTGAACGGCGCAGCGGGGACGGTCGTCGCCGAAGCCGACGGCGCGGACGGGGCCGCACACGCGCGCCGGTTCCGCCGGACGGCATCCGCGGCGGAATCGGGCGACACGGTCGGCGATGTGGCGGCCGCGCTGCTCGAAGGCGGTCTGCGCCCGCTCGGCGCGCAGGCCCTGTGGCTGTGGCGCCGTACCTCCACGGACTGCCTGGAGCTCGCCGGGCACGCGGGGGTGAGTTCAACGGAGGCGTCCCACTGGCGGTGGATCCCCCCGGAGGGGGGCGGGCCGCTGCACCGCGCGCTGGCCGCGGCGGAACCGGCCTGGCTGCCGGCCGGACCGCCGTCCGGCGAGCGGTTGCCGGGCCCCTCTCCCGAAGCGGGCCGCGCGATCGTTCCGCTGTGGCACAGGGGTTCCCTTGCGGGGATGGCGCTGGCGGTCTGGCCGGGTCCCGCCCACCTCGACGAGCCGGTACGCCGGGCCCTCGTGGGACTGACCGAGACAGCCGCCCGGATGCTCGACGAGGCGGGCACGGATCCGGCGGAGCCGCCGGCGCTCGGCGCCCTCCTGGATCTGCTGGCGCACCCGGCCATGCTTCTTCGTACGGAGCCGGAGACCTCGGCGCTGTACGTGGAGCACCTCAACCCGGTGGCGATGAAGGCCGCGGGCGGGGTGCACGCGCCCGTGGGACGTCCGCTGGCGCAGGTCTTCCCGCACGTCGACGGCGATCTCGCACGCCTGGTGGCGGACGTGGAGTCCACCGCGGCGCCGCAGCGCGCGGGCCGGATACCCGGCACCTACCGGCACGGAGGCCCGGACCCCATGCTCGACGTCCGGGTGCTGCCTGCCGGACGGGGTCACTCGGCCGTGCTCTGGCACGCCAGCAGCGACTCGGGTCTCTCGGTCGCGCGGGCGCTGAGCCGTCTGGAATACGTCGCCTCCTTCGAGGACGACCTGATCACCGGCGACTCCCGGTGGAGCGACCAGGCGTACACGATCTTCGGGATCCCCCGGGACACCGACCCGGTGCCCCTGCGCAAGCTCGGGCCGCGGCTGCACGCGGCGGACACCGGCCGGCTGGAGGAGCTGCTCACCGAGGTGACCGGCAGGCTGGAAGGTGCGCACACCCTGGTACGCGTCATCCGTGACGACGGGGGACTGCGCCATGTGCGTATCGCCGCCGAGCCGCTGCTGACCGATGGCGTACTCACCGGCGTCACCGGTATCTACCAGGACGTCTCCGCCCGGCACCACACCGAGGTCGCGCTGACCGCCACCTTCGACCAGCTGACCGCCGTTCAGGCGCAGTCGGCGCTGCGCCATCAGCTGGCCCTCCAGCTCCAGCAGGCGATCGTCCCTGAGGTGCCGAGGCTGGAGGAGTCGCCGGGGCTCCAGGTCGCGGCCCGCTACCGGCCGGCGGCGGAGGAGTACCGCATCGGTGGCGACTGGTACGACGTGCTGCCGCTGCCCAGCGGCCAGGTGCTGGTGGTGGTCGGTGACATCGCCGGGCACGGTATCGACGCCGCGACCGGGATGGTCGCCCTGCGCAACGCGCTGCGCGGGCTGGCCTTCACCGGCCACTCCCCCGGCCGGCTCATGACGTGGCTGAACGAGGTCACGCTGCACACGCACGGGCATCCGACGGCCACCGCGGTGTGCGCGTTGTACGACCCGGCCGACCGAACCCTGTGCTGGTCGAGCGCGGGCCACCTGCCTCTGCTGCTGCTGCGGGAGGGAATGGCCGAGTTCCTGGAACCCCCGCGCAACATCCTGCTCGGAGCCGTCCCGTCCGCGCGCTATCAGGAGACCGTGACGCAGCTGATGCCCGGGGACACGCTGCTGCTCTACACCGACGGGTTCATCGAGCGGCGCCACACGGGCCTCGACGAGAGCCTGGCGATCCTGCGGCGCGCGGCCGAGGGGCTCGGTCCCGGCGGGATGGACGAGCACGCTGACCGGCTGATGGGGGCCGTCATCGGCGACACGGACGACGACACCAGTCTGGTGGTGGTAAAGGTGTCCTGACCGGTCGGCCGCCGTCCCGGTCCGGTCAGCCGCCGGTCAGCCAGTTGCGTATCCGGCCGACCAGGTCATCCGTGTCGACGGGCTTGGTGACGTAGTCATTGGCACCGGCCGCCAGCGCCTTGGCCCGGTCGCCGGGCATCGCCTTGGCGGTGACCGCGATGACAGGGACGTCGGCGAACCGAGGCATCTCCCGGATGGCGGCGGTGGTGGCGTAGCCGTCCATTCCGGCCATCATCACGTCCATCACGATGAGGTCCACGTCGTCGTGCACGGCCAGCAGATCCAGTCCGGCCCTGCCGTTGTCCGCCTGCAGGACGCGCATCCCCTCCCGCTGCAGGACTTCGGTGAGTGCGAAGACGTTGCGACTGTCGTCGTCGACCACGAGGACCGTGCGGCCGGCCGCCGGAGCGCCCGGGGGCGGCGCACCCTCCAGCTCCCAGCGCATTCTGCCGCCGGCGTGGGGCCGTTCCGGGCTGTGCTCCAGGTGTACCGGAAGGTAGAGCGTGAAGCGGCTGCCCCGCCCCGGGCTGCTCTCGGCCACGACGGCGCCGCCGAGGAGCTGCGCCACCTCCCGGCTGATGGAGAGGCCGAGGCCGGTGCCGCCGTAGCGGCGGGCGGTGGTGCCCTCACCCTGCTGGAAGGCCCCGAAGATGGTCTCCAGGCGCTCGGCCGGGATACCGATGCCGGTGTCGGTGACGCGGAAGGCGAGCGCCGGCCCGCCGCCACGGAGGGCCGGCGGCAGTTCCTCGTCCCCGGCAAGGTCGACGCGCAGTTCGACGTGTCCCTCGTCGGTGAACTTCAGTGCGTTGGAGAGCAGGTTGCGCAGCACCTGCCGGAGCCGGGACTCGT
Source organism: Streptomyces sp. NPDC051219 (assembly GCF_040682335.1). NCBI lineage: Bacteria > Bacillati > Actinomycetota > Actinomycetes > Kitasatosporales > Streptomycetaceae > Streptomyces > Streptomyces sp. NPDC051219. Next base: position 72,846 of record NZ_JBFBAS010000011.1, on the reverse strand, counting down.
CGGTGATGAGCTCGTCGGGTATTCCCGGTCCGGCGATCACCCGGAAGTCCAGCTCGCGTTCACTCGCCACCGGGCGGAATGTGGCCTCGACGTACTCGACGAGGAGGTTCAGCGAGACCGGCTCGGGATGGATGTCCATCTTTCCGGCCTCGACCTTCGACAGGTCCAGGATGTCGTTGATCAGCTGGAGCAGGTCGGAACCGGCGGAGTGGATGACCTCCGCGTAGTCGACCTGCTTCTCCGTCAGATTGCCCTCGGGGTTCTGTGCGAGCAGCTGGGCGAGAATGAGCAGGCTGTTCAGCGGGGTACGAAGTTCGTGGCTCATGTTGGCCAGGAACTCGGATTTGTACATTGACGTACGGGAGAGCTGCTGCGCCCGGGTCTCCAGCTCCTGACGGGCCTGCTCGATCTCCAGGTTCTTGCGCTCGATGTCGCGGTTGCGGTCCGCCAGCAGGGCCGCCTTCTCCTTGAGTTCGGCGTTGGACTGCTGAAGCTCCTCCTGCCGGGCCTGCAACTCTTGGGACCGGGCGCTCAGTTCCGCCGTGAGCCGCTGCGAGCGGTCCAGCAGTTCGTCGGTGCGCGCATTGGCGATGAGTGAGCTGACGTTGACGCCGACCGTCTCGATGAACTGCTCCAGGAAGTCGAGATGTATGGCGGTGAACGGGCGCAGCGAGGCCAGTTCGATGGCGCCGAGGACCTGCTCCTCCGCCACGATCGGCAGCACGATCAAGGTGCTCGGGTCGAGGGAGCCGGTGCCCGAGGCGATCGTCGCGTAGCCGGGGGGCACCTCGTGGACCGTGATGGTGCGGCGGCTCTGCGCGGCCTGGCCGACCAGGGACTGCCCGATCCGGAAGCGCCGGGGACCGGTGGCGGGGTCGTCCGGCGCTCCGTACGCGGCGATCCTGACGAGTTCGGTGCCGGCGGCGCTCTCCTGGGCCAGGAAGAAGGCTCCGTACTGTGCGGAGACCAGCGGAGGGACACCGTCCATGATGAGCTCGGCGACCGCGCCGAGGTCCCGGGTGCCCTGCATCAGTCCGGCGATCCGGGCCAGGTTGGTCTTGAGCCAGTCCTGCTCCTCGTTGGCACGGGTGGTCGCGCGCAGCGACTCCACCATGGCGTTGATGTTGTCCTTGAGGTCGCCGACCTCTCCGGGGGCCTCGACCGTGATCGAGCGGGTCAGGTCTCCCTCGGCGACCGCGCTGGTCACCTCGGCGATGGCGCGCACCTGGCGGGTCAGGTTGCCGGCCAGCTCGTTGACGTTCTCGGTGAGCCGCTTCCAGGTGCCGGAAACGCCTGCCACCTCTGCCTGGCCGCCCAGCCTGCCCTCGCTCCCGACCTCGCGCGCCACCCGGGTGACCTCGGCGGCGAAGGACGACAGCTGGTCGACCATGGTGTTGATGGTCGTCTTCAGTTCGAGGATCTCGCCCCGGGCGTCGACGTCGATCTTCCTGGTCAGATCACCCTGCGCCACCGCCGTGGTGACCTGGGCGATGTTGCGGACCTGGTTGGTCAGATTGGTCGCCATGGAGTTGACGTTGTCGGTCAGGTCCTTCCAAGTGCCGGAAACGCCCCGGACCGTCGCCTGCCCGCCCAGGTCTCCCTCGGTGCCGACTTCACGGGCGACGCGGGTCACCTCCTCGGCGAACGAGGAGAGCCGCTCGACCATCGTGTTGATGGTCTCCTTCAGTTCGAGGATCTCCCCACGTGCGTCGACTCTGATCTTCTGGGTCAGGTCTCCCCGCGCGACGGCTGTGGCGACCTGTGCGATGGACCGTACCTGCGAGGTGAGGTTGTCGGCCATGGTGTTGACGCCTGTGGTGAGCTCCTGCCACACGCCGCTGACCCGGGGCACCCGCGCATGGCCGCCGAGCAGGCCCTGTCCGCCGACTTCCCGGGCCACCCGGGTGACCTCGGCCGTGACCAGCGACAGCTGGTCGGCCATCCCGTTGTAGACCGACGCGATCTCGCCCAGCAAACCGTCGGCGTCTTCGGGGAGGCGGGTGCTGAAGTCTCCGTCACGTACGGCGGTGAGCCCGGCCAGCAGCCTGCGGAGTCCCTCTTCGCTCAGCTCCGCGGTGGGGCGGACAGGCCCGGCCCCGCTGATCCGGTCGGACTCTTCCATGGCTGACCTCGCGCTCATGACTCACGACGCCGGGCATTCGGTCCCCGCAGGGCGAGGGTCCTCCACGGCCTGGGCTCCACTGTGGCACGCGGCCGCGCGCCGGTCATCCGGGGTCGGGGCGGTAGGAACGAGCCTCTTGTGACACGGTCCGATCACTCCGGGACGGTCATCTCGAACCAGACCGTCTTGCCGGCCTCCCGCCGGACCCATCCCCATCGCGACGACAGCCGTTCCAGCAGATAGAGGCCGTGGCCGGACGCGCGGGCGGCACGGTGCGGCCCGTGCGGCGTCGGCTGTCCGGGCCCGGTGTCACTGACCTGCACCAGGAGCCTTCCGGGTGCGCGGTCGAGTCTGAGCTCGTACGGAGCGCCGCCGTGCCTGCACGCGTTGGTGACGACCTCGGAGACGAGGAGCAGGACGTCCTGGGCCATCACTCGACCGGCCGCTCCGGAGAGGGTGAACCAATCCGCCAGCACCTGGCGGGTCAGGTCACGGCACCGCCCCACGGCGCCCGGCCCGCCCTCCAGCGGGAACCGACGGGTGCGGGTCCGGCTCTGTGCTCCCTCCATGCGATACGCCTGCCCAGCAAAAAAGGGTCAAATCGGCATAATTGGGTAAGGCCTCTAGGGACGCTCACGCGACGGTCCCGCTGCAGCCGACAGCGCCGGCCGCTTTCCGTCGGAGGAGCCTCATGTCCAGTACTGCCCGTACCGCCAGAGCCGCCCGTACCGCCGGAACCACCCGCACCGCCAGGGCGTCCGGCCGTACTCCGGTGTCCACAGAACTCGTGCCGCGCCGACCGCGTCGGCGGGAGGCCTCCCCTCTCGCCGGACTCCCGGAGATCCCCGACTTCCGGACCCTGAGCACCCTGGACGCGCGGACGCTCTCGACGGCCCTCTTCCTGCGGCTGCGCAGGCTGGAGGAAGGCTCTCCGGAGTACTCCTACGTCCGCAACACCCTCGTCGAACTCAACCTCAGCCTGGTGAAGTACGCCGTGACGCGGTTCCGCAACCGCAGCGAGCCGGTGGAGGACATCATTCAGGTCGGGACGATCGGCCTGATCAAGGCCATCAACCGGTTCGACGTGGAGCGCGAGGTGGAGTTCGCGTCGTTCGCGCTGCCGACGATCGTGGGCGAGATCAAACGCTTCTTCCGGGACACCAGCTGGGCGGTCCGGGTGCCGCGCCGGCTCCAGGAGCTGCGGATCGACCTGGCCAAGGCGTACGACACCCTGGAGCAGGGCCTGGGCCGCGTACCGACCGCGGCCGAGCTCGCCGAGCGCCTCGGACTCACCGAGGCGGAAGTGGTCGAGGGCCAGCAGGCGGCCAACGGCTACATCGCCCGCTCGCTCGACGCTCCGCTGAAGGAGGACGAGGCCCGCAGCGCGGTGAACCGCTCGCTCGGCGAAGAGGACCGGGCATTCGATGTCATCGAGTGCCTGGAGTCCCTCAAGCCTCTGATCGCGGCCCTGCCCGAGCGCGACCGCACGATCCTGTCGCTGCGCTTCGGCGAGGAGCTCACTCAGTCGGAGATCGGCGCCCGGCTGGGCATCTCCCAGATGCATGTCTCGCGACTGCTCGCCCGTGCCCTGGCCACACTGCGCGTCGGCCTGCTGGAGGACCTGCCGGCGGAAGCCGCGCAGGCCGCCGGCGACGACGCATAGCCCTCCCCTTCCACGCCCGCCGGCTACCGGCGCGGAACGGGCTGCCGCTGCCCGGCGCCGCGAACCGGTGACGCCACCTCCAGCCACACGGTCTTGCCGTCCTTCCGCGCTGCCGAACCCCACCGCAGCGCCAGCCGCTGCACCACCACCAGACCGTGCCCGCCGGGCATCGCGGCGCTGCCGGGCGGGCGGGGTCGCGGGTGCTCGGGGCTGGCGTCGGCGACCTCCACCCGCAGCCGCTCGTCCGTGCAGTGCAGCACGAACTCCGTCGGTCCGTCGGTGTGCAGGCAGGCATTGGTGATCAATTCGGAGACCAGCAGCAGCACATCGTCGACGACGGCCTGGTGCTCCTCGTTCCGGGCCGGGGTCCACCCCCAGTCCGCCAGGGCTTCGCGGGTGAAGTCGCGGCACCGTGTCACCAGGCCCTTGGTGCCGTACAGCGCGAGACGCCGGGTCTGGCCCTGTGCCAGGAGGCTCCCGCTCATCACTTGTCCTCCCGCCGCTGCTCTCCCGCTACGTCTGCCGCTCTGCCCGCGGACTCTCCGCCAGCGCTTCGGCCAGCTCTGTGTGCACCCGGAACACACCGTCGGCTCCGGTGATGTGCAACATCCGGGCGACCGGCGGCTGCAGAGCGGCGAGCTCGAGCCGTGCCCCCGCCTCCTGGGCGGCCAGCCTGCCCCGAAGGAGGACATTCAGCCCCGTCGAGTCGCAGAACCGCAGTTCGGCGCAGTCGACCACGATCCGGTCCGTTCCGGCGCCCAGCGCGTCGCCGAGGGCTTCGCGCAGCGGACCGGCGGTGTCATGGTCCAGCTCGCCCGCGAGCGCCAGCACCACAGTGCCGGCGGCCGCTCTCCGTCGGACGCTGAATCTCGCCGGCAGAACGCTTTCACCCTCCGGCTGCCCGGTCACTCCCGACACCATGCGGAACACTCCCGTTCAGTGCGGATCCATCGGAGTCCGCGGCGCCCGCCGCTGCGGCAGAGGCCCGTACGCCAACCAGCGGTACCAGTCGATGAGTCACTGCCTCGGCATGCACGTGCCCCGAACAAGCGGACTTACGCATATGCTGGCACCGTCGTCCCGAAAGCTGGTTGACCGATGAGAACGCCCGTGGAAGAACCGATCGGCAGCGTTCAGGAATTCGAGCTGCTGAGTGTCACCCTGCAGGCGGAGGGGCACGAGGACATCGATGTCCCGCTTCCTGTACCCGGGGAAACCTCCATCGTTCCCCGAACTGCTCCTTTCACATTGAAGGAGGGTGCGGAAGTCCGCGTCATGCTGGCCTTCCGCCTGGGCAAGCCCGTCGAAGGCCTCACGTTCACGGATGTGCGGCACCGGCAGGGGTCGGTGATCGGCTGCTCCGAGGTGCTCCTCGGCGGTTACCGGCCGGGCGGCCCGTACGAGGTGGTACTGCCGCCGGAGCGGCTGCCCATCGGCCATCTGGCCCGCGACACCTACGAGGTGACCGGGACCTTCGTCGACTCCGACGGCCACATCCTCGGCCATGAGAACCACGCCTTCGTGATCATGAAGGACTGGCGCGACAGCTGACCCCCGTCCTCATTCGGGAGGCGGACCCGCGATGCGCCCAGCTCTCCGGTTCAGCCGGTCGAGCCGGGAGATGACCGGGGTGGCGGCTGTCCCGTGCACCACCACGGACACCAGGACGGTGAACGTCACGACCGCCCACAGTTCCCGCTCGAAGCCGCCGAAGCTGCTCTCTCCCAGGGCGTAGGCCATGTAGTACACCGACCCGATGCCCCGGATTCCGAAGAGAGCCGCCACCGCGCGCTCCCTGGGTTCAGTCCTGCCGCCGAGCTGAGCCGCCCAGCCGGTGAGGGGGCGGATCACCAGGATCAGGAGCAGTCCGGCCGCGGCGCCGCGCCAAGTGAGCGCCGACAACCCTCCCACGGCGATGAAACCGCCCAGGAGGAAGAGAACCCCCGCGGTGAGCAGGCGCTCCACCTGCTCCATAAAGGCGTGCAGCACCTTGTGATAGCCATGCGCCCGCTCGGCGGCCCGGATGGCGCAGGCGGCCGTGAACACCGCCAGGAAGCCGTATCCGTGGAGGACTTCCGTCAGCCCGTACGACAGGAAGGTGGCGCCCAGTGCGACGAAGCCCTCCCGGTGCTCGGACAGCCGCAGCGCTTCCCAGTTGGCCCGGAACAGCATCCAGCCGAGCAGCCGTCCCACTGCAAGACCGGTGAGCACACCCACAGCCACCCTGAGCGCCACGTCGCTCCAGAGCCAGGGCCCGATCCATCGGCCGGACCAGCCGGTCCCGGCAGTCGTGAAGAACGCGATCGCCGCGAGGACGAACGGAAAGGCCAGTCCGTCGTTGAGGCCGGCTTCGCTGGTGAGCGCGAACCGCACCTCGTCCTCGTCGTGCTCGGCGTCGGTCGGCTCCCCTACCCTGACCTCCGCGGCGAGCACGGGATCAGTCGGTGCGAGGACCGCGGCCAGCAGCAGCGCCACGGCGGGCGGCCAGTCCAGCAGCCACCAGGCGGTGAGTGCCGTAGCGATCACGGTCAGCGGCATGGTGATGCCCAGAAGCCGCCAGGTGGTCGACCACATGCGGAGGCCGAACGGCCGGTTGATGGCGAGCCCGGCGCCCATCAGCGAGGCGATCACGCACACCTCGCTCAGATGCTCCACCCATTCCCGGTCCCGCACCGGGTCGGGATCCGGCAGCTCGACCGGCAGCAGGAACACCAGCACGCCGACCCCGAGGAAGACCATCGGCACGGACAGGGGGCGTCTCGCCACCACCCGGGGCAGGACCGCGGCCAGCAGCGCACCCAGGCCCAGACAGGCGTACCCCACATGCGTCATCGTCATCGCAACCGCCCGTCCCGTGGCCGAGGCGAGCCGGCCCGCGGCGGCCGGGGCGGTGCATGGGCCGCTGACAGCCGTACTGCGCGATAACGACCGTCGCGCATTCGTCGTCCCCTCCGCCGGTTCGCCCCTTCGACCGTGGCGCGGCGCGGGCTCTCTCGCAACGCGGAGGTGCGGCTACCCGGCGATCACTGGGGCATGCCCGCCCGTCGCCGGGGGGTCACTCGGCTGCCGCCTCGCGCCGCAGTCGGCGGTGCGTGCGGTGTTCGTGGAAGAGGCGTCCCATCAGGGCTCCGCCGTAGACGACCACGCCCACGCCGACCAGCCAGGACTGGATGACCAGAAAGGTCCCGAAGGGGCCGTAGACGATGGCGTTGGAGGCGATCAGGGGTGAGAAGACGAGCTGAGAGAATATGCGCAGCCCCAGCAGGGCCAGGGCGGTGGCCACCGCGCCGGGGAGCAGGGCACGCCAGCGGACCCGGCCGGTGAGAAGCAGCCGCTGGGACCACCAGAAGAACAGGAACGTGCCGATCAGGTCACCCAGGACCACGATCAGGTCGACGCCGGCAGACTCGCCGGGGGTGGGTGTGTTGACGAACACCACGAGACCGACGATGAGCATGGCGAGCCAGACGACGTGCCGCCACATGGTGTGCCAGCGGGCCGTCGGCAGGTCCCAGACCTTCTCGTAGCCGGTCTGTACGGCGGATCCGAAGGTCAGGCCGAAGACCGTGAGGGCGCCGAGACCGAAGGCGGTCGTGCGCTGCAACGCCTGCCCCGGCAGTCCGAAGAGGCGCTCGACCTCGTCCTGAGAGGACTTCGACACTCCCAGCGCGTGCCCGAGCCACCGGCCGAAGCCCTGCCCGCTCGCCGGATCCGCCGCCGCGACGACGATGAGGAGCGGCACCATGGTCAGGAAGGCGAGTGCCGCGAAGCCCATGGCGCGGTGCATCAGCTCCATCTCGCGCCCGCGACTCCAGGCGAGGCCGGCCCAGGAGGCGCGCAGCCTCGTTGGCAGGTGCGGGATCCGCCGGGCGTGGTGCGCCACATCCCAGCGCCTCGGGGTCATCTGCGCCGTCCGGGATTCAGGCCGCGGCCCTGCCGTCGATCATCGCTCCCAGCCCGAGGACGGCGCACTCCTCGGGAGCGTCGGCAATGTGGACGGGCACGGTGACGGCCTGCCGCAGCAGCACGTCGAGGCCCGGCAGGCGGGTCACCGCGCCGGCGAGCACGATGCCGCGGTCTTCTATGTCGACGACGAGGTCGGGCGAGCAGCGGCGCAGCACGGTGAACACGCTGTCCATGACGGCGCCCAGCGGGGCGCCCGTCGCCTCCCGGAGGGCGGCGACGTCGACGGTCACGGAGCGCACCGTTCCGTTGCTCACGTCCCGGCCGCTGACCTCGATCCTGGGATCCGTTTCGTGCGACGTGGCGCTGAGCTGGTGGAGCAGGGCGCGAACGGACTGGCTGTGGACCGACAGTCCGTACCGGGCGCGGAAGTGCTCGACGACGCTCTGGGCGACCACATCACTGCCCACAGGAGCGCTCGACCACGCGACGACGGCCCCCAGGGAGAGTACGGCCACCTGGGTACGGTCGGGGCCGGCCACCACAATCATGGCCGCTTCGGGGCGCTCGACGGGGAGTCCGCACCCGACCGCCGTGGCCAGCAGGCTGTCGACGAGTTCGACCCGCCGTATCCCGGCGCCGCTGAGGGTCTCGACGGCGGAGCGGCAGGCCACGGGCGGGCTGCCGTAGGGGAGGCACACCGCCGCCCTGGTGAGCGGGGCGCGCTGCCAGACCCGGCGCAGTCTGGCCCCGGCCACGTGCCGCAGCAGACTCCGGGCGAGATCGACGTCGACCACCATGCCGCCGAGGATCGGCCGTATGACGGCGATGTGGCCGGGCGAGCGGCCGGCCATCTGCTCCGCCCTGGTGCCGACCGCGACGACGGTGCCGCACTCCTGGTTCACGGCGACCAGGCTGGGTTCGTCGGCGACCAGGCCGCGTTTCCTCAGATAGATGCGGGTCCGGTCCGCGGCCAGGTCGACAGCGACGGAGCAGCGCTGCAGGCGCTCTCGCACGGCCAGGATCGGATCGCTGACGCGTATGTCCTCCACGGGACCTCCCTCGCTGAGCGGCACGTACCTCCCACCCTGCGGGCGTTTGGCGTCGGCCGCCCATCAGGGTGCTCCGGGCGTGGCCGTCCCGCCCGATGCGGCGGTTCGCGAAGTGGGGCCGGGCGCGTGACTCAGACGCGCAGCCGTCCGCGCCGGACGCCGCTGCCGGCGAGGAGGGCCTCGCTGATGACCCGGACGCCACGCGCGATACGGCTGAGCTCGTCCAGTTCGAGGGCGTACAGCCGGATGGTGTTCTCGATGACGCTCTCCGACACACCCAGGGTCGGCAGCTCGGCCCGCGAAGTCTGCAGCGCCACGCGCACGGCACGGATCTCGTGCTGGACGTGGAGATGCGCGTGGCGGGCGAGTATGACGTGATTGCGGGTGAGCGTGGAGTAGCCGGCGTACCGGGCGGGCAGCAGATCCCGCAGCCACCGGGCGGCCGTGCGCTCCCAGTCGTGGCTGCCGGGGGCCTTGACCTGACGCGGCCAGTCGGCGGCGGTCGGGGAGAGGGTCTGAGGCATCGTCATCGCTTCCGGGTGAGGTGCGGATGGGGTGCGGAGGCACGTGCAACGGGCGCTGGTGGCGCGGTTTCTGGCGGCCCCGGCCTAGGGGATGACCGGGGCCGCCATGGGCGTCCGCGGAAGCGGAGCGCCCGGGTAGAACACCTGGGAGCCGACGAGAGGAGTCCGCGTCGTCCCCGGGTGTCCGTTCAAGTGGCCCGTAGGGGCTCGATGCGGTGAATGGCCCGCACCTGGTTGGTATTGACGGTTGTGGTGCTGTCCACCGACTGCGCCAGGCTGCACACGATGCCCAGTCCGCGGCCGAATTCCTTGTCGAGATCGTCGAGCGAGGCCCTCGGCGTGATCCGGGACGGGCCGCTGTAGTCGGTCACCTGGATGCACAGGGTCCGGTGCGGGGCGGCCGGCGCGAGGCCCAGCGTCATGGTGTCCCGCCCGTGCACCGCCGCGTTCCCGGCCAGTTCCCCCACGATGAGGAGGCTGTAGTGCTGGTCGTCCTCGGCGAGGCACCATGCGTGCGGACAGGCGGCCGCATGACGCCGGACCGTGGACACATGCCGCTCGCGTGCGGGTGCGGCGATGACTGAGTACATGGTGCGGACCGCCGGCTCCTTGCTGAGGGTATGGACCTGCTCGGGACTGCGGGGACATCCCGAAGCCGCGCAGACGCAGTAAATATATATACCGTCGAGTAAGCAAGGGCATGAAAAAATTCATGCATATTTTCGGATGAAAACCCGAGCGCCGCCCCGCTCGCCCTGGTCGGGCCCTCCGCCGTCAGCCCTCGTGGAAGAAGTGGTGCTGCTCCGCGACCTGCTCGTACCCCTCAAGACGAGCCTGGGTGCGCTCAGGGTCGGCGTCGGCCATCGCCTGGAGCACCGCCGCGGACAGCACTCCAGGAGCCGCGTAGGAGTCGAAGACGAGCCGCGATCCGGTGCTCGCGCTGAGCGCCACATCCACTTCGTCCACGAACGGTCCCAGCGGCTGATCGGTGATCAGCGCGACGCGGAGCCCCGTGCTGCGGGCGTCCCGGATCGCTGCCAGGGTTTCCTCGGCGTACCGGGGCATCGAGAACGCCAGCACCCATGTCCCGCCGGCCTCCCGGGACTGGAGAAGCGCGTCGAAGGCGACGCTGCCGCCACGGGTCACCAGCCGTACATCGGGGTGGATCCGTCTCGCCGCGTACGCGAAGTACTCCGCCAGTGAGACGGAGATACGCAGGCCGAGGACCGTCAGCGGCACCGACCGGGCCAGGTCGCGGCCCAGTTCGATGACCCGGTTCGGATCGCCGAGCAGTCGGCGCAGGTTCTCCAGGTTCTCGATCTCGGTGTCGATGGCCGCCTGGAGCTCGTTGCGGCGGATCTCCTCCGGGGTGTCGGGCGAACCCGCGACTGCGCTGAGCGCGATCGGGTGCAGGGCCTCGCGGAGCGCCGGGAAGCCGCTGAACCCCAGGGCGGAGGCGAATCGCGTCACGGACGGCTGGCTCACGCCCACGCGTTCGGCGAGGTCCGTGATGGACAGGAAGGCCGCCTCGGGAAGGTGGTCGACCATGTACTGCGCGATGCGCCGCTGGGCGGGGGAGAGCCGGTGGCCGTCGAAGAGGGCGAGCAGCCTGGACGTCGGGGCTCCCTCGTTGTCCGAAGATTGCTGTCCCGAGGTGATCGCAGACGCCTGTGCGCGTGCCTGCTGCCCTGATGGCACCGGCGTGCCTCCTTCTCGTCCCACTCGTGCTTCAACATAGCTCACTCGCTGTGGGCACAGGGCAGCTCGTCAGGAGGTCCCGCCGGGGCCGGTGCGCGGGGCACACGGCCGGAATCCGCGTGCCCCGCTCCCCCGGCGTCACATGCCGGCGGCGTCACATGCCGGCGGCGTCGACCACTGCTCCGAGGTCCACGAACTTGAAGCCCGTCGCCTCCCGCGTGCCGCCCTCGCCGTCCGGTACTTCGGGCGTGTCATGGCCGTCCTGGACGACCAGCAGGCCACGGGGGTAGCGGGCTCCCAGGGGAGCGTTGAGCACCGCGGCTCCGTCGCACTCCTCCGAACCGTCGAGCACCGCCGTCGCCGCCGGGACACGGAAGCCGCCCTCGTACTCGTTGTCGTCGCCGACCTCACGGTCGTACAGCGCGAAGGTGTTGTCACCCTGACTCGAGGCGAGTAGGTATCCGTCGCCGTCGCGCTCCTGGAAGAGCGTCAGGCCCTCGACGTCGGCTGCCAGGCGCTTGCCGCCGTAGCCGGGATCGGCGCCCGGCCCGCACTCCTCGCTCTCCTCGTCGTAGACGCCGGGGACGCCGTACTCCTTGACCTTGTCCACGAGCACCGGGGTTCCGGTGAGATCGGCACGCAGCCGCCAGATGCCGACGTCCTCCTGGCCGGCGTAGAGGGTGCCGTTGGCCGGGTCGACGACCATGCCCTCCACCTGTGGCCGTTCGCCGGGCTCCGCGCAGGGGGTCCACCTGTCGCCGTTCGGCAGCCGGAACGAGGCGGGCAGGTCGAGCGTGCGGACCTTGCGGTAGCCCACGGTCCCGGATGTGTTCACCGTGAGTTCGAGCAGGCCGACACGGGTCTCGTTGCGCCGGCTGACCAGCGCGTACGAACGGTTGGTGCCACGGTCCGTCCACGCCGCCAGACCGTACGCGGTCCGCTGCTCGTTGACCTCCGACTGGTCCGCGGAGAACACCGGCGCGGCTGCCGGATCCGTGATGTCCCTCAGCGGGCTGTCCCGCCGGGCAGGATCGATGCGGTAGATCCGCAGGCGGTCGTGCCCGCGGTCGCTCACGACGGCGACGTCGGCCCGGCCGGACGGCAGCCGCAGTCCGGTGACGAGGTCGACGTTGTTGAACCGGCCGGGCGCGTCACCGGCGGAGACCGGCGGCGGTGCGGGTATGGACTGCACCAGCCGCGCGCCCAGGTCGTAGACGCGCAGGCCGCCTTCCTTGGCGGTGGCGACGACGAGGCTGCGACCCGGATCTGCGGCATTCCGCCAGATCGCGGGGTCGTCCGCGTTGGCGTTCCCGCCGTCCTCGTCGTCGTACAGGGCGGGCGTTTCCGAGGTGGGCTGCACGGCCGGCAGGGCAGCCGGGCCCGCCTGCGCGGGAGACGACGGAAGGAGGGTGACCAGCGCGAGGCCCAGGGCGGCGGCCGCCACCCCGGCGCGGCGATGCGTTCTCACAGACGCTCTCACAGACGCTTCCTCAAGGTCGGGGACTGGGCTGTTGGTCCGTCGGGAAGCGTGCTGCGTGCGGACGGCGCCCGGTGGTCGTCCCGGTGATACCCGGGTGTTGAGCGCGTGAACTCGCCCCTGGGGAATCGCGCTCGCCGGCGAAGGAGCGGGCCGGGCCCGTTCCCTCGATACTGGCCGTGAGCCGATGGATTCCACCAGGAGGTTCCCATGAGGATGCTGATCAACGTTCCCGAGACGGTCGTCGCGGACGGGCTGCGCGGGATGGCCGCCGCCCACCCGGAGCTGAAGGTGGACGTCGAGAACCGGGTCATCGTGCGCCGGGACGCGCCCGTGGCGGGCAAGGTGGGGCTGGTCTCGGGCGGCGGGTCCGGGCACGAGCCGCTGCACGGCGGGTTCGTGGGACCCGGGATGCTCTCGGCCGCCTGTCCCGGTGAGGTGTTCACCTCACCCGTGCCGGACCAGATGGCGCGGGCCGCGGCCGCCGTCGACAGCGGTCAGGGCGTGCTCTTCATCGTCAAGAACTACACCGGTGACGTACTCAACTTCGACATGGCCGCCGAACTCGCCGAGGACGAGGGCATCCAGATCGCCAAGGTCCTCGTCAATGACGACGTCGCGGTCACCGACAGCCTCTACACGGCGGGCCGGCGAGGCACCGGCGCGACCCTGTTCGTCGAGAAGCTGGCGGGCGCCGCGGCCGAGGAGGGCGCGCCGCTGCAGCGGGTGCAGGCCGTCGCCCGGCAGACCAACGAGTCCTCTCGCAGTTTCGGAGTCGCCCTGAGCGCCTGCACCACCCCTGCCAAGGGCAGCCCGACCTTCGATCTCCCGTCCGGTGAGCTGGAGTTGGGCATCGGCATTCACGGCGAGCCAGGACGGGAGCGGCGGCCCATGATGACCGCCCGCGAGATCGCCGAGTACGCGGTGGACGTGGTGCTGGAGGACCTGCGGCCCAAGCAGCCGGTGCTGGCACTCGTCAACGGGATGGGTGCCACACCGCTGTTGGAACTGTACGGCTTCAACGCCGAGGTGCATGACGTACTCGCCCGGCGGGGGGTGACCGTGGCCCGTACCCTCGTCGGGAACTATGTCACCTCACTCGACATGGCGGGCTGTTCGGTGACGCTTTGCCAGGTCGATGAGGAACTGCTGCGCCTGTGGGACGCGCCCGTGCAGACGCCCGGGCTCCGCTGGGGCCGCTGAGCAGTTCGGTACGCAACTCACAGCACAGAGGAGACCAGGTGCGCGACACGGCATTCTTCCGCCGCTGGATGGCGGCCGCCTCGGCCGCCGTGGACCGTGAGGCGGCCCACCTCACGGAACTCGACTCGCCGATCGGGGACGCCGACCACGGCGCGAATATGCAGCGGGGTTTCACGGCCGTCGGCGCGGCGCTGGAGAAGGGTGTGCCGGACACCCCGGGCGCCGTACTGACGCTGGCCGGACGGACGTTGATCTCCACGGTGGGCGGGGCATCCGGACCGCTGTACGGCACGCTGCTGCGCCGTACCGGCAAGGCGCTCGGGGAGGCCGCCGAAGTGTCCGACGAAGAGCTGCGGGACGCGCTCCGTACCGGCGTGGACGCGGTGGCCCAGCTGGGCGGGGCGGCGCCGGGCGACAAGACGATGCTCGATGCCCTGGTACCCGCCGTGGACGCGCTGGCCACGTCGTACGAGGCGGCTCGCGAAGCGGCGGAGAACGGCGCACTGGCGACCGTACCCCTGCAGGCCCGCAAGGGCCGTGCGAGCTACCTGGGTGAACGCAGCATCGGGCACCAGGATCCGGGCGCGACCTCCTCCGCGCTCATCATCGGGGCCCTGGCCGACGTGGCGGCGGCATGAGCGGGGAGAAGCTCGTCGGGGTCGTACTGGTCTCGCACAGCGCACAGGTCGCGGCCTCCGTCGCCGAACTGGCGAAGGGGCTCGCGGGCGGCGGCACGATCGCGCCGGTGGCGGCGGCCGGGGGCGCGCCCGACGGCAGCTTCGGCACCAGCTCCGACCTGATCACGGAGGCGGCCGCAGCAGTCGACCGCGGCGCGGGCGTCGCGGTCCTCGCGGATCTGGGAAGCGCGGTGCTGACCGTGAAGGCCCTGCTGGCCGAGGGTGACGAACTGCCGGCCGGAGCACGGCTGGTGGACGCACCGTTCGTGGAGGGCGCGGTGGCCGCGGTGGTCACCGCCTCGGCCGGGGCGGACCTCGACGCGGTGGCGGCCGCCGCCGCGGAGGCGTACGAGTACCGCAAGGCTTGAGCGCTCGTACCCTCGGCGCTTTCCCCGCGGCTCGGGTGGCGCGGGCGCGGCGCGGTCCGGGTCCCTGGTCCGCGGTCGTCGGCAGGCAGCCATCGGCAGGCATCGACGGGCAGGCATCTGCCGGGCCGATCGGGGTACGCGCTATGACACCTGCACCTACGGCAAAGGAGGACTCGTGGCGGGAATCGTGAGCCGGATCAAGGCGTTCGCGCGCAGCCCCAAGGGGCGCAGGCTGACGGAACAGGGCAGGCGAGCGGCTGCCGATCCCAGGAAGCGCGCTCAGGCCAGGCAGGCGCTCAGCAAGCTGCGCAAGGGCCACTGAGGCGGGCAGCCTCGACGGCCACCGTCATGGGCCGGGGCCCGGGTCGGGCTGCACCGCGTCGGTGATCCCGGCCCGGGCCGCTTCCAGTTGGGCGGCGAACGCGACGCCGAGGAACAGCGCGACGGCCGTCAGGTTCGCCCAGATCAACAGGGCGACAAACGCCGTGAGGGGCCCGTAGACCGCACCGAACCCGCCGCTTCTCGCCACGTAGACGGCCAGCAGCCAGGTCGCCGTGACCCAGAGCACGAGGTGTACGGCCGAGCCGAAGGCCAGCCAGGTGTAGCCGGGCTGATCCCGGCGAGGAGCCCAGCGGAAGATGACCGCCGAGGCGACCCACACCAGCAGTACACCGGCCGGCAGCTGGAGCACCTCCCACCACATGAGCCGGCTCTCCGGCCAGTGCAGTACCTCGGCGAGGGAGCTGCTCACGGCGTCGCCCGCGACGAGCACGAGGAAACCCACCACCATCGGAGCGCCGGCGGTCACAGTGAGCACCAGGGCCCGCGCGTACTTGGCCAGGAACGGCCGGTCCCGCTCGATGCCGTAGATCCGGTTGATGCCCCGCTCGATCTGCGCCATCGCCGAGGTCAGGTTCAGCAGGGCGAACCCCAGGCCCACCCACATCGCGATCGCGCCCCCCACGCCCGTGCCCGCACTGCGCCGGGTGTCGGCGAGGGCGTCCTCGATCAGCTCGACGCTGGCACCGGGCGCGATGCGTGCGAGCGTCAACTCGATCACTCGGCCGACGCTTTCGGTGTGCACGGTGGTGGCCACGCCGACCAGGGCGATGGTGAAGGGCACCATGGCCAGGACCACTTGGTAGGCGAGGGAGCGGGCATTGCTGAAGCCGTCGGCGTAGCGGAACCGCGAGAAGGCGTCGAGCAGCAGCTGGCGCCCCCCGTAGTGCCGCAGCGCCATCAGCGCCTCGTCACCGGAAAGTTCCGCACCGATCATGTCCCGCGTCTGCGGAACGTGCACCACAGTCCCCATGCCGCAACGATCACATCCCGGCGCTTGCGGCGCAGCAGAATCGCGCGGCTGGATTTCGAGCAGCCGCATCGCCGGGGAGCTCAGGCCGACCGCAGGCGGACCACGAGGCGCACCCGCACGGTCACGGAAGTGGGCGCGTGGTCAGCGGCCGCGCAGCTGTTCCAGCTCGCGCCGGTCCCGCTTCGTCGGACGGCCGGCGCCGCGGTCGCGGTGTCCGACGGCCGCGGCTTCCTCGCGCGTCGGCGCCGGTGGGCTGTTGTCGACGAAGCACTCCACGGCGACGGGCGGGCCCACGCGCTTGGACACCAGCCGCGAGACGACCACGACGCGCTCGCGCCCCGCGTGGTGAAGCCGCACCTCGTCCCCGGTGCGCACCGGCTGGGCCGGCTTCGCCCGGTCATTGTTGACGCGGACGTGGCCGGCCCGGCACGCGGCCGCGGCCTGCGAACGTGTCTTGGTGAGCCGGACGGACCAGATCCAGCTGTCGACGCGTACGGTCCCCTCGTCTGAAGCCATACCCCCGACTCTACGAGGTCGTCCCGGCGGTCGCCCCGGTTCGTCGCACGACCTGCCTCTCGCACCAGTCCCTTGACCTGAACCGGTCTCCAGGCACACCGTGATCACTCACGCGCCACCAGGGAGCAGCCATGTCCGACACCAGCCAGCAGAAGTCGACCACGTCGTCCGTCTGCGAGGAACCAAGCACGCGTGAGCGCGACGTGACAGTGGCCGGTGACAGCACGCAGGCAGTCGGTGAAGGCGTCGCGGAGTTCCTTGCCCGGCGCACGCCTGGCGCGCCCTATACGGCAGGTGAGATCGCGCCCATGCTCAGCGGCGCAGCAGACCGGGGCAGTGCCGAGCGGATCGCCGAAGTCCTGAACATCTTCAGGACCATGGTCCCTCCGCCTGCCGAAGATGCCTGACCCACGCCGCGCAGGGCGCCGCCCCACTGCCGAACCGCCCGCCCACTTCGCAAGGGGTCCAAGACCGGTACGCCCGGTCGGGACCGGCCGCGAACAGCAGGACTAACCGGCTGCGACCACCCGGGACGGGCCCGGAAGCGTCGCGCCCGCCGAGCGGGCCGTGTGCACAGTCGTCGCGGTCAGCAGGAAGGCGTCCGGGCGCCGCAGGAGCCCCTCCGGGGCCCGCGGGTCCAGCAGGGCGTCGAGCGTACGCAAGTCCTCCGCGTCGAGGGTGTCGCCGAGGAGCTCCCGCAGCCGGCCCAACCGGTCGTGGAGGTACTCCCGGGCGCCGGCGCCCAGCGGCGCGGGCAGGTCCGTGAGGAAACTCCGCGTGCCGGTGTGCACCAGACCCGCGCCCGCGAGCAGAGCCGGCCAGTCCTCGACGACGCGGGTGTGGCCGGGCAGAGCGGCGCGCATGCCGGCGAACCAGTCCTCTTCCGCGGCCTCCAGTCTGGCCTCCAGCCCAGGACGGCCGAGGCCGAAGTCGCGTGGCAGGCAGCGCGTTCCCAGTCCGCCCTCCGCGACGGCGAGCAGGCCCCCGGGCCGGAGCGAAGCGGCGAGCGTACGCAGCGACGCCTGCTGGTCGCCGAGGTGGTGGACCACCTTGCTGGTCCAGATGAGGTCCGCCGCGCCGAGGCCGTCCAGCCCTCCGGGCAGGTCGGCCCGGTGCGTGACGACCCGGTCGGCCAGGCCCTCCGAGGCGGCGCGTGTGCCGACCCGGTCCAGCAGTCCTGCCGCGCCGTCGACGGCCACGATCCGGGCCTGCGGGAAGGTGCGGGCGAGTACGCCGGAGACGACCCCGGGGCCGCTGCCCAGGTCGAAGACCCGGCTCACGTCCTCCCCGGCGAGCTGCTCGGCCAGCCAGGCCGTGGCCCGCTCGATGAACGGCAGGTGCAGTTCGGCCTGGCGTTCCAGCTGGGGGCCGAGGGCCTCCCAGTCGACGTCCTCCGCGCCTTCGTGGCGATGGCCGTGGCTGTGTGGCGCGTTCGGCACGTGCGGGAAGTGCTGCGCGTGCGGGTGCGGCTCCGCGTTCACGGTTCTCTCCTGATCCGGTCGGGAGGGGCTCCCGGCCTCCTGGCCACTCTGGTCGATCGCGGTCCTCCGCACCATCACTCGACAGATATTTGGTAATGGTTTCCATGTTCATATAGCGTGGGCGGCCGTACACCGCCCCACCGAGGAGGACCATTCATGGCCGTTCCCAAGCGGAAGATGTCCCGCAGCAACACCCGCCATCGGCGCGCCCAGTGGAAGGCCACCGTGCCCGAACTGGTGCCCGTGACCGTCGACGGCTCGGTATACCGGGTGCCGCGCAGGCTCGCGAAGGCCTACGAACGCGGCCTCCTGCGCCCGGAGGGCTGACCGTAGGAGGTCGCCCGGCTGGCCCGCGAGGGCCGCTGCGACTACCTGCTCATCACCTGCGCCTCGCCGCCCGCGACCTGCCCGGCCGTACGGACGGCGCGTAGACGCTCACGCGTAGAAGGTCACGCGTTGAAGCTCAACACGTCCGCCGCGGCAGCGGGGCAGCAGTACGGCAAGGCGCCTTCAGCCCAGGAACCCCGCGACGGCGGACACGAAGCGGTCGGCGTCGTCGAGCCACGGGAAGTGACCCGCTGATGTCTGGACGACAAACTCGGCCCTGGGAAACAGCTCGGAGAACTCGGGTCGGGAAAATTCCCGGCCCTCGCCGATGAGTTGTGACTCGCACGGCGGTCTACCCCTGTGAAGCAACCGCAACCGCCGACCAGGAGGAACCACCATGACCGCGAACACGAGGCCCGGCACCACCGGTACGTTCACGATCCCTTCCGTCGTCACCGACCGGCCCGTCTGGCAGGTCGGCGTCCTCGCAGCCGTCACCGGGGCCGTCGTGACCGAGGTCTTCGCCCTCGGCGCACGTGCGCTGGGAGTACCCATGAAGGCGGCGAGTCCCGGCGCCACGGAGGCTCAGCCGATCCCGGTCCTCGGTTTCGCCGGCGGCGTGCTGTTCTGGTCGGTCGTCGGGATCGTGCTCGCGGTGGCGCTCCACCGGTGGGCGCGGCGCCCCGCACGTACGTTCGCCGTCACCACGGTCGCCCTCACCGCGCTGTCACTGGTACCACCGTTCCTCGCACCCCACACCACCACCGCGACGCAGTTCGTCCTGGCCGCGTCCCACCTGGTCGCCGCGGCGGTCGTCATCCCCGTGCTCACCGCCCGCCTGTCCCGATGACGGCGGCGACGCCCGGTCAGGAGTGCAGGGTCGCCTCGCCGGTGACACGGATGCCCGTCTCCTCGCCCGGGCGTACGGTCACCGGCCCCGCGACACGGACGTCGACCGGGAGGTCCAGCCCGTCGACGGTGACGCTCACCATCGCGTCGTGCCCGTAGAAGCACACGTCGGTCACGGTGCCGCGTACGCCCGTCGCGGCTTCGGTGAGCTGCAACTGCTCGGGCCGGAGCAGAACCGTGCCGTCACGCCGGCCGCCGGCAGGCGCGGTCAGCGGGAGCCGGCCCAGGGCGGTGGCGGCCGTGCCGTTGTCGGCGGTGGCGGGGACCAGTACCGCGTCGCCGACGAAGCCGGCCACCCAGGGGCTCGCGGGCCGGCGGTACACCTCCTGGGGCGTGTCGCACTGGGCGATCGTGCCGTTGCGTACGACCGCGACGAGGTCGGCCGTGGAGAGGGCCTCCTGCTGGTCGTGGGTGACCAGGATCGCGGTGGCGCCGGTTGCGCGCAGAGCGGCCCGGACATCGGCCCGGACGCCTGCGCGCAGGGCACTGTCCAGGGCGTTGAACGGTTCGTCGAGCAGCACCAGTGCCGGTTCCGGCGCGAGAGCGCGGGCCAGTGCGATGCGCTGCTGCTGGCCGCCGGAGAGCTCGTGCGGCATCCGGTCGCCGTAGCCGCCGAGGCCGACGAGTTCGAGCACCTCCTCGGTACGGCCGCGCCGTTCGCCACGCGCCAGGCCGGTCAGTCCGAAGGCGACGTTGCGCGCCACGCTCAAGTGCGGGAAGAGCGCCCCCTCCTGGGGGACGATGCCGATCCGGCGGCTCTCCGGAGGCAGGTGCAGCCCGGGGCCGGTCAGGGTGCGGCCGCCGACCGTGACGGTGCCCGCGTCGGCCCGCAGGAAGCCGGCGATGATGCGCAGCAGAGTGGTCTTGCCGCAGCCGGACGGGCCGAGCACGGCGGCCAGCGCGCCGCCCGGGACCGCGAGGTCGAGCCCGTCGAGTACGGAGGAGTCCGGACCGTAGGCCTTGGACAGGCCGGTGATCTGCAGGTCGGTCTTGGGCGGTGTCATGGGCGGTGCCTCCCGAGGAGGTAGGAAGGGACGGCGGCCAGCAGGATGAGGGATGCCGCGTACGGGGCCGCGGCGGCGAACGATCCGGTTCCGGTCTCGGTCCACAG
This sequence comes from Streptomyces sp. NPDC051219, assembly GCF_040682335.1. Lineage (NCBI taxonomy): Bacteria > Bacillati > Actinomycetota > Actinomycetes > Kitasatosporales > Streptomycetaceae > Streptomyces > Streptomyces sp. NPDC051219. Next base: position 52,503 of record NZ_JBFBAS010000011.1, on the reverse strand, counting down.
TCGGGTGGCGAGGGTGTCCATACCGGTCGGGCGCAGCAGCAGAGTCGCCGGCAGTTCCTTCATGCACACCACGAAGGTCAGGGCGGCGCCCGCCGCGACGCCGGGGGCAGCAAGCGGAACCGTGACCTCGCGGAGCACACGCAGCGGGCTGCGTCCCAGCGAGCGGGCGACGTCCTCCAGGACCGGCGGGGCCTGGAGCACGGCGGCGCGGGTGGCGGCCACCGAGACCGGCAGGAACAGCACGGCGTACGCGCAGACCAGCAACGGCAGTCTCTGGTAGAGCGGCTCGGCGTAGCGGACGGCGAAGAAGACCAGGGCCAGGGCCACCGTGATGCCCGGAAGCGCGTGACCCGCGTACGCGGACTGCTCCAGCAGGTGTGCGGTCCGGCCCCGGTGTCGGGCGGCTATGACGCCCACCGGCAGGGCGAGCAGCGTGGTGAGCGCCGCGCCGGCCGCGGCGACCCCGAGGGTCGTACCGGCGGTGTCGAGCAGCCCGGCCGGGTTCCATGTCGCGGAGTTGCCGACGGCCAGCCAGTACCCGAGGGTGCCCAGCGGGATCACGACGGCGATCGTCGTGACCGCGCCGCACCACAGCAGGGCGGGTACGCGCAGCGGGCCCAGCGGGGCGGGGACGGCGCGGCGTGCGGTGCCGGTGCCGGTCCTGGCGTGTCCGGCTCGGCCGCGCGTACGGGCCTCCAGTGCCACCAGGGCCACGGTCATCAGCACCAGGACGACGCTGAGCGCGGCGGCCGGGGTGCGGTCGAAGCTGGCCCGGTAGGAGGTGTAGATGCCGCGGGTGAAGGTGTCGTACCGCATCAGGGACACCGCGCCGAAGTCGGAGAGCACGTACAGGGCGACCAGTACCGCTCCCCCGGCGGCCGCCGGGCGGACCTGCGGCAGGGTGACGCGTACGAAGGTCCGCAGTGGACCGAGCCCGAGCGAGCGGGCGACCTCTTCCTGCGCCGGGTCGGAGCCGCGCAGGGCGGCCGTGACGGGCAGATAGACGTACGGGAAGCTCACCAGCGTCAGCGCCAGGGCGGAGCCGGTGAAGCCCGCGAGCGCGGGAAAGGCGGACAGCCAGGCGAAGGCGGCGACATAGCTGGGCACCGCCAGCGGCAGCGTGACCAGCACCGACCAGGCGCGGGCGCCTGGCAGTGCGGTCCGAACCGTCAGCCAGGCCAGCGAGACGCCCAGCACCAGGCAGACGGCCACGACGACGGCGGCGAGGCCAAGGCTGCGGCCGAGCAGCAGGGCGGTGCGCTCGTTGGCGACGACGTCCCGGGCGAAGCCGGGGCCGCGTTCCATGGAACGCACCGCGAGGTAGCCGAGCGGCAGCAGCGCGAACGCCGCGGCGACGGCCGCCGGGACCACGAGCGCGGCCGGCGGTCTGCCCTGCGCGCGCAGCCGCCCGGCCGGCGCGGGAGAGCCGGGCGGACGGGCGGCGGGACCCGTCCGTTCAACGGGGTCCTTGGTGCGCATGACGGCTCAGACCATCCCGACTTCCTGGAGCATCTTCAGGGTCTCCTGAAGAGAATCGAGCTTGCCGAGGTCGATCTTGGGGGCGTCGAGGGAGTCCAGCGGCGGCAGGTCCTTGACCTTGGTGACAACTCCGGCGGCCAGCGGGTACTCCTTGGTCTCCTCGGCGAAGTAGGTCTGCGCCTTCTTGGAGAGCAGGAAGTCGACGGCCTTCTGCGCCACCGGGGCCTGGTCGCTGCCCTTGAGGATGCCGACACCGGCCACATTGACCAGCGCGCCGGGGTCGCCGCCCGGCAGGAAGTGGATCTTCGCGCCGACCTTGTCCTCGCCCTTCTCGGCGACCTGCTCGTACCAGTAGTAGTGGTTGACCAGACCGAGCGACACCTCGCCCTCGCCGACGCCCTCGAGCACCTTGAGGTTGTTCTCGTACACCTTGGGTTCGTTGGCCTTGAGGCCCTTGAGCCAGGTACGGGCCGCGTCGTCGCCCTCGAGGACGCGCAAGCCGGTGACGAACGCCTGGAAGGATGCGTTCGTCGGGACGTAACCGATCTTGCCCTTCCACTCCGGCTTGGTCAGGTCGTGCACGCTGTCCGGCACCTTGGCGACCTTGTCCGGGTTGTACGCGAGGACGCGGGCGCGCCCGGAGGTGCCGGTCCAGTCCCCCGCGCCGCTGCGGTACTCCGCGGCGACCTGGTCCAGCGAGGCCTGCGGCAGCTTGGCGAGGCGGCCCTGCTTGGAAAGGGCGCCGAGAGCTCCCGCGTCCTGCGAGAAGAACAGTCCCGCCTTGGTCTTGTCGCCCTCCTCGAGTATCTGGGCCGCGAGTTCGGCGCTGTCGCCGTAGCGGACGGCGACCGTGGTGCCGACGGCCTTCTCCAGCTCCTCCAGAAGCGGCTCGACCAGCTTCTCGTTGCGGCCGGAGTAGATCACGAGCCCTGCGTCGTCTTCGTCACTGCCACAGCCGGCGACGGCGGGCAGAAGCAGGGCTGCCGCGGCAAGTGCGATCAGCGGGCGGGCCAAGGGGCGTCGCATGGGTAAAGCCTTCCTGCATGGCTCACTTCCATCGCCGCGCGCGTCGCGTCGTCAGGGAGCGAGCGGCGTAGCGGTGCCGCGGAGGAACCTGGGATCGCCCTATAAATAAGGTAAAGCTAACCTAAACGTCAAGAGTGACGTACGCAACGTTGCACCCGCAGTGGATCACTTGTGACTTCTCTGTGACTATCAAATAAAGTAAGGCTTTCCTAAGATGCGCTCGTGATCCTCCCTTCCGGCCTGCTCGCAGGCAGCACCAAGGCCGTCCCGTTCGCCGGCTCTCTCGCGGTTCATGGCGACCGCACCGCTCTCATCACCGCTGACGGCTCGGTCTCCTACCGCGAGCTCGCCGACCGGGTGGCAGCGACCGCCCGGCGCCTCGGCCGGGAGCGGCGCCTCATCCTGCTTGTCGGCGCCAACACCGTCGAGGCCCTGGTCGTCCACCTCGCGGCACTGGCCACGGGGCACCCTGTTCTGCTGGTCCCGGGCGACCATCCGGAGGCCGTGCAGTCGCTGGTCGACGTGTACGACCCGGACGTCGTGGCCCGCCCCGAGGGCGGCGAGTGGGTGCTCGACGAGCGCCGTACGCTCTCCGCGCACACCCTGCACCCGGACCTCGCTCTGCTGCTGAGCACGTCCGGCTCGACCGGATCCCCCAAACTCGTCCGCCTCTCGCACGAGAATCTGCAGGCCAACGCGGAGTCCATCGCCGAGTACCTGGGTATCCGGCACACCGACCGCGCGGCCACGACACTGCCCCTGCACTACTGCTACGGCCTTTCGGTCGTCCACAGCCATCTGCTCCGCGGCGCCGGGGTGATCCTCACCGACCTCTCGGTGGCGGATCCCTGCTTCTGGGAGCTGTTCAGGGCGGGCCGCGGCTCGACTTTCGCGGGGGTCCCGTACACGTTCGACCTGCTCGACCGGGTCCGCTTCGCCGAGATGGAACTGCCGCACCTGCGCTACGTCACCCAGGCGGGCGGCCGGCTTGCGCCCGACCGGGTCGCGCACTACGCCGCCCTGGGCCGGGCCGGCGGCTGGGACCTGTTTGTGATGTACGGCCAGACCGAGGCGACGGCGCGCATGGCCTACCTGCCGCCGGACCTGGCGGAAACCCGCCCGGAAGCGGCCGGTGTCGCGATACCGGGTGGCTCGTTCCGGCTGCGGCCACTGCCCGAGTGGCCCGGTGAGGACACCGGCGAGCTGGTGTACGACGGGCCGAACGTGATGCTGGGCTACGCCGAGAGCCCGGCCGACCTGGGACTCGGCAGGACCGTCGACGAGCTGTACACCGGCGACATCGCCCGGCTCGGCTCCGACGGCATGTACGAACTGGTCGGGCGGCGCAGCCGCTTCGCCAAGATCCTCGGCCTGCGGATCGACCCCCAGCGGGTCGAGGCGATGCTCGAGAAGCACGGCATCACGTCCTGCTGCACCGGCGACGACAACGAACTCGTGGTGGCCGTCGCGGGCGCCACGGGCGGAACGGGCGGTGCGGCCGGAGTGGGCGAAACCGGTGGGACCGGTGGGACCGGCCCGACCGGCGACGCGGGAGCCGTCGACACCGCACACGTCCGGCGGCTGGTGACCGGCGAGTGCGGCCTCCCGGCCCGTGCCGTACGCGTCTGCCTGCTCGCCGAACTGCCCCGGCTCGCCACCGGCAAGCCCGACTACCGGGCCGTACGCGAACTGACCCGGGCGACGGCTGCGGGGAAGGGCGTGGCGGCACCGGCGACGACGGAGGCCGGGCACGACGGGCCGGTCGATCTGTGCCGGCTCTACGCCGAGATCCTCGACCGTGACGACGTCACCGAGGACAGCAGCTTCTCCGGTCTGGGCGGCGACTCGCTCTCGTACGTCGAGATGTCACTGCGCCTCGAAGATGCGCTCGGCCGCCTCCCCGACCACTGGCACACGCTCCCGATCCGTGAACTGAGGCAGCCGGCACGGCCGCCCGCGAGCGGCACCGGTGCACGCGGCCGGCGTCGCTCGCTCGAGACCGGCGTCGCCCTGCGCGCCGCCGCCATCGTCCTGATCGTGGGCTCGCACATCCATCTCTTCATGGTCAAGGGCGGCGCGCACGTGCTGCTGGGCGTCGCGGGCTACAACTTCGCCCGCTTCCACCTCACCTCCGCCGACCGCCGGGAACGGCTGCGGAACGTGGCCCGGAGCGTCGCGCGGATCGCCGTGCCCAGCATGGCCTGGCTCGCACTGATGCTGCTGGTCACCGACGACTACCGGCTCACCAACGTCCTTCTGCTGACCAGTCTGGTCGGACCGCACGACGGGTTCTGGTTCATCGAGGCCCTCGTCTACGTGCTGGTCGCGATGGGCGCTGTACTCGCCGTACCGCTGCTGGACCGCACGGAGAGACGGTTCCAGTTCGCCTTCCCCACGGCCCTGATGACGCTCGGGCTGATCGGGCGCTACGACCTGCTCGGGCTCGACGCCCGCGGCCACATCCCGCTCGCTGTCACCGTGTTCTGGCTGTTCGCGATGGGCTGGGCCGCCGCGAAGGCGGTCACCGTGCGGCAGCGGCTGCTGGTAACGGTGGCGGCGCTGGCGACGGTCCCCGGCTTCTTCGGCCAGCCCGGCCGGGAGGCGGTCATCATGGCAGGTCTGACAATGCTGGTCTGGGTACGCAGCGTGCCGAGTCTCGCGTCGGTCAACCGGGTGGCGGGCGTACTGGCGAGCAGCTCGCTGTACATCTATGTGACGCACTGGCAGGTCTTCCCGCGCCTGGAGGACCAGTTCGCCGTGGTGGCGATGATCGCCTCACTCCTCGTCGGTATCGCCTACGCCGTCGTGGCGACACGCCTGATGCGCCGGCGTCCAGCGGTGCTGCGCTCCCGGCGGTCGGTGAACGGCGGCACGGCCGGACAGCGGCTCGCCGGGTAGCGCCCAGCGGCTTGCGCATCACTACCGGCGCATCACCACCGGCGGATTTGCCACCGGCGGATTTGCCACCGGCGGTGCCACTGACCGGCGCCGCGCTCAGGCGGTGGCGAGGGCGATTTCGGTGGACTTGATGAGGGCGACCACCGGTGACCCCACGGCGAGTCCGAGGTCGGTGACCGCGTCCCTGGTGATCGCGGCGGTCAGTCCGCCGCCCTCGACGGCCACTTTCACCACCGCCATCGCCCCGCCGCTTGCGATCCCGGAGACCGTGCCCGGGATGCGGTTGCGGATGCTCAGGCCCTCGACCGGGCCGGTGGCGAGCGACACCTCGGTGGACTTCATCAGCACGCGAACCGCGGAGCCGTCGCCGAGGCCCAGCTCCCGGACGGCTTCCAGCGTGACGGCGGCCGTCAGGTCCGGCCCGCCGACGAGGCGGACCTTGACCATGGCCATCACCTCGCCAGGGGTGACGGCGACGACGGTGCCGGGGATCTGATTGCGGATGCTCAGGCTCATGGGGGCACGCCTCTGTGCGGAGTGATGTCGGCTTTCAGCCTGCACCGTCGGCAGTACGGCGGCACTCGGGCCTTCCTCCAAGCAAGGACTCGACTGCTATGGACGATGGCCCGAACGGATTGCAAATGCCAGGGAACCACGCCTATCTTGGCGCACATGCAGTCCTACACCATCGGACAGGCGGCTCGTCTGCTCGGCGTCAGCCCGGACACCGCGCGCCGCTGGGCGGATGCCGGACGCGTCGCGACCCACCGCGACGACGGCGGCCGCCGCCTCATCGACGGACGTGATCTGGCCGCGTTCTCCATCGAGGTCGCCCAGGGCGCCCACGGTGAGGAGGACGCCGCTCCGTACACCTCCGCCCGCAACGCGTTCCCGGGCATCGTGACCGCGGTCAAGCTCGGCGACGTCGCGGCGCAGGTGGAGATCCAGGCCGGTCCGCACCGGCTGGTCTCCCTGCTGACCCGCGAAGCGGTCGAGGAACTGGGTCTGGAGGTCGGCATTCAGGCCACCGCCCGCGTGAAGTCCACCAGCGTCCACATCGACCGCACCTGAAGCACTCGTCTCCCCAGCGGCGTCGCCGTCCCCGGCGCGGCTCATGAACATCCGCACGGACGGCACAGCCGGCCGCATCACCGAGGAGTTCCGCCGCCATGTCCCCTACGATCAACCGACGCCGCGCCGCCGCCATGCTGACCGCCGCCCTGCTTCTCCCCCTGGCCGCCTGCGGCGACGGCAAAGCCGCAAAGGCCACTGACAACAGCGCCGGCGCGGGCACCGCAGCCGCCGAGGCCGAGCTGACCGTGCTCGCCGCCGCCTCGCTCACCGACGTGTTCAAGACCGCCGGCGCGGCGTACGAGAAGGCCAACCCGGGCACCGAGGTGGCGTTCTCCTTCGCCGGGTCGCAGGAACTGGCCGCCCAGGTCAAGCAGGGCGCGCCCGCCGACGCCCTTGTCACCGCGGACACCAGGACGATGGACGGGCTGGCGGCCGACACCGGCCCCGCCATCGTCATCGCGAAGAACCGCCTGGTCATCGCCACCGGCAAGGGCAACCCGCACAAGGTCGGGGCGCTGAAGGACCTCGCCGACAGCAAGCTGAAGGTCGTACTGGCCGCCCCCGAGGTACCGGTCGGCCGCTACAGCAAGAAGATCCTCGACGCCCAGAATCTGGACGTGAAGCCGGTCTCCCAGGAGCCGAACGTGCGCGCCGTCCTCAGCAAGGTCGAACTCGGCGAGGCCGATGCCGGTCTCGTCTACCGGACGGACACGCGGGGCGCGGCCGGCAAGGTCGACGCCGTGGAGATCCCCGACTTGCAGAACGCGATCGCCGAGTACCCGGCAGCCACGCTGAAGCAGTCCGAGAACGCCGAGGCCGCGGCCGCTTTCGTGAAGTGGCTCAGCGGCCCCGAGGCGCAGAAGATCCTCCAGGAGGCGGGCTTCCAGCAGCCGTAGTGCCGTCGACTCGGTGAGGGCTGCCCGTTCCGGGGGACGGGCAGCCCTCACCGCCCCACTGCACCGCACCCCTCACCGCACCTCACCGCACCCGGTCGTGCCCGAGCCCAGGAACCACCGATGAAACGTCTGCGCAGCCGTTCTGCGGGCCCCCGCACACCACCGGCCCTGGCTCTGCCCGCGGTACTCGCCATCGCGTTCCTGCTCCTGCCACTGATCGGAATCCTCACCCGCACCCCGTGGGGCGACCTGGGCACGCACCTGACCAGCCCGGGGGTCACCGAGGCGCTGCAGCTCTCGCTGATCGTCTCGTTCTGGGCGCTCGGGCTCTCCCTGCTGCTCGGTGTGCCACTGGCCTGGCTGCTCGGCCGGGTGGACTTCCCCGGCAAGGCACTCGTACGGTCGCTCGTCCTGCTCCCGATGGTGCTGCCGCCCACGGTCGGAGGCGTCGCGCTGCTGCTGGGATTCGGTCGCCGCGGGCTGCTGGGCCCCTGGCTGGAGAACACCTTCGGCATCACCTTGCCCTTTCACACCTCGGGCGCGGTCGTCGCGGCGACCTTCGTCGCCATGCCGTTCCTGGTGATCAGCCTCGAAGGGGCCCTGGGCGGGCTGCGGCCCCGTTACGAAGAGACCGCCGCGTCGCTGGGCGCCTCGCCCGTACGGGTGTTCTTCACCGTCACCATGCCCATGGTGGCCCCCGGGCTCATCGCCGGGGCGGCCCTCACCTGGGCGCGTGCTCTGGGTGAGTTCGGGGCGACCATCACGTTCGCCGGCAACCTGCCCGGCACCACCCAGACGCTTCCGCTGCAGGTCTATCTTCTGCTCCAGGAACAGCCCGAGGCCGCGATCTCCCTCTCCCTGCTGCTGCTCGCCATCGCGATGGCGGTGCTCGTCGCGCTGCGCGGCCGCTGGACCGGGGGCCCGGCCGACCGGGCACCCCGCCTCCCCCGCCCCGAGGACAGCACGGAACCACCGTCGCCCGAAGCGCCCGACCTGTCCGTGCCGCGGCGAGGAGATGAGCGCTGGCCCATGCACGCCGAGGTCACCGGCTTCAACCGGCTCACCCTGGACGCCGCACCGGGCACCACCATCGCCGTCGTCGGCCCCAACGGCGCCGGAAAGACCACCCTGCTCCGCGCCCTCCTCGGACTGACCCCACGCGCCCACGCCGTGCTCCGCCTCGGCGGCACCGATGTCACCGGCCTGCCGCCGCACCGCCGGGGCGTCGCCTGGGTCCCGCAGGACGGCGCACTCTTCCCCCACCTGAACGCGCTGGCCAACACCGCGTACGGGCTCCGCGCGCACGGCGTGTCCCGTGCCGAGGCCCGGCGAGCCGCGCAGGAATGGCTCGACCGGCTGGGGATGGGCCACCTCGCCCACCGCAAGCCCGCCCAGCTGTCCGGCGGGCAGGCCCAGCGGGTCGCGCTGGCCCGCGCGCTTGCCGCGCGGCCCCGGCTGCTGCTGCTCGACGAGCCGCTGGCCGCCCTCGACCAGACCACCCGCGCCCATGTCCGGCACACCCTGCGCCGCCACCTCGCCGGCTTCGGCGGAGTCTGCCTGATCGTCACCCACGACCCGGTGGAAGCGGTCTCGCTGGCCGACCGCGTACTGGTCCTGGACGACGGCCGTACGCTGCAGGACGCGCCTCCCGCCGAGGTGGCCCGGCACCCGCGGTCCCCCTGGGTGGCCCGGATGCTCGGCCGCAACGCGTGGCCGGGCACCGCCACCGCCGAGGGCCTCGAACTCGCCGAGGGCGGCGGCCGGCTCGTCGTCGCGGACTCGCTCGCCGAGGGCACCCCGGCGCTGGCGATCATCGCGCCGGAGGCCGTCTCCGTTCACCGCGACCGGCCGGGTGGCAGCCCCCGCAATGTATGGCCGGGCACCGTCCGGGAGATCACCTCGGTCGGCAGCCGCCTGCGCATCCTGATCACCTCCGACCGGTCGCCCGACCTCGTCGCCGAGATCACTCCGGATGCCGCGGCCGAATTGGGCCTCGCCGACGGGGCGTCCGTGTGGACCAGCGTCAAGGCCACCGAGGTCACCCTCGTCACCCTGTGAGCGACAACGGCTGCGGGCTGTCGGCCGTGATCCGGGTGTGCGCCCGCTCCGTGACTCCGCTGACGGTCACCGCGAGGGTGACCGTCCCGGGCCGGAGCGCGGTGAGGATGCCCGTCACCGGATCGAACACGGCCGCGTGGCGGTGCCGTGCCTCGTCCGGGGAGCCGATGTGGAGGTTCGGCGATCCGGTCCAGTCGGCGCTGAGCGGGAAACCGACGGGGACCGCGCGTCCGCCCTGTGTGACGGCCGCGCCGACGTCCGCGCCACGGCCGGGAGCCAGCGAAGCCGGAGCATCGAGCGCCAGCCGGTCGGTGTGCGCCCGGGTCTGCACCGAGAGCCAGTCGGGACCCCCGGCCCACGGCTCGAGCCGGGCCGCCGCCCGCTCACCGGCGGAGACCCGGTCCACGCCGACGAGCGACCAGCCGGTGAAGCCGCCCTCGTCCGGCGGACCGGCGGGCGCCTTGCCCGAGTTGCCGTTGACCAGGTACGGCACTCCGTCCACCCGCGACGCGTGGAAGACACCCACATGGCTGCCGATGAGTCCGGCGCCCTTGCCGCTCGTACGGCGGAACTCCGCGAGCCATCGTTCGATCAGTGCCGCCTCCTTGCGGTCGGCGAGCTGGCTGCCCTTCTGTACGGTCGGGTCGCGCGGCGGTACGTGTTCGATCAGCATCACCGAGCCGACGCCGCCGTCGCGTGCCGCCGCGTCGAGCTGGGCACGCAGCGCCCTGATCTGTGCGAAGCCGCCGCCGCGCAGGGTCAGGCTGGAGGTGTCGAGCGTGATGAATCGCGTCCCCGCCTGGTCGAACACCCTTTGAGCGGGGCCGAATTCGGCGATGAAGTGGTCGATCGTCCCGCCCATGACCTCATGGTTGCCCGGCACGTAGTACCAGGGCAGGGCGTCGCCCAGTTCCTCGGTCAGGACCCGTCGGGCGAAGGCGAGATCCGCGGGCGATCCCTCGTCGACGAGATCGCCGTTGACAACAAGGAAGTCGGGTTCGGCGGCTCTGATCTCCCGAAGGGTGCGTCGGGCCTGCGCCACGATGGCGCTGTCCGGTTCGCGGGCGACGAACTGGGCGTCGGACATCACCGCGAACTGCCAGTCGCGCCCTTCCGTTTCCGCGGCGGTGGCGATCAGCGGGTCGCGGATCGGCGGCTGTTCGGGCAGCACGACGGTGGGCGGCACCTGCGCGGTGAGCTCGTCGATCACGATCGCCCCGGTGTACTGCTTCGCGGCAGCCGTCTCGGCGAGGTAGAAGCGGTGCACGTTCAGCGGCATCGCGACGCCGGGCGGCACCGCGAAGGTCACCTGCCGCCAGCCGGTCCAGGTGACGAAGGGGCCGCGCAGCAACTGGTCCGAGCCGGCCGCGTCCTTGAGGTGCAGGGTCGGCCAGGCTCCCTTGCCGTCGCCGTTGATCCAGAGCTTGAACGACTGCGGCTGACCAGGAACGGCGATCTGCCGGGGCGGGTTGGCGTAGGCCGCGCGGGTCGCGGTCGACCGGCTGAAGTCGTACGTCAGCTTCAGCCCGGTGCTGCTCCGGCCGTCGGGAGTCGCCTCCGTACTGCCGGCTGCCCGTGCCTGGTTGAAGGTCCAGGACGCGGCGTCGTCGAATCCGGTGACCTGCTGTTCGGCGAGGCCGACACTGACGGCGAGTTCGGTGGTGGCGCCGGCCACGGTGGCCCTGACCGGCCCGGCGCCGCTGCCGGTGCGGGACCTGACGGTGAAGGAACCCCGGCCGTCGTCACCGATGTCGAACAGTGAACGGTCGTAGTCCAGCGTCACGTCTGCCGGCTCCAGGGGCGCGCCGGCGCCGTGTTCGTCGAAGCCGAGCAGGCCGAACGACCCGGTCGCCGAGGCGTCCGCGAGGCCGACGCGCCGGGTGGTCGGCTCGATCCGGGCGAGTTCGTCCAGCACGGTCAAGTGCGTACTCCCCCGGGCCCCCGCGTATTCGGCGCGGACTTCTGTACTGCCGGGCCGGTGGGCGGTGAACACCCCGCGGTCGTCGACCCTGCCCACGGACCCGCGTACGGCACGCCAGCGCGGGTCTCCCGCCACCGGTCCGTACGTCTCGTCGTAGCCCGCGGCGGTGAGCCGCCTGGTGAGGCCGGGGAAGACGCGCTCGGGGTGGCCGCCCCGGACCGGGTCGGCGGTCGGTGCCCCGGCGGCCGGGGTGCGCGTCTCGACCCAGAAGCCACGCAGCCGGCCACTGCCGTCCGGCGCCGTCAGGGCGAGGCCGTTGGGGACGGTGCGTTCGCTCCCGTCGGAAGGGCTGTTCTCCACCTGGAGGCCGCCACTTCCCGGTTCGCGTGCGACCAGGGTGGAAGAACCTCCCCCGTCGAGGTTGAGCGCGCTGTGTGAACCGGCCCGTTTCATCATCAGACCAAGTTCGGTAAGAGTGACTCCGCCGCTGTCGGCCTGTCGGCCGTCGACGGTGATCACCTGCATCTCACGTCCGTCGCGGGAGAATCCGACGGCGGTGCGCGGCGCGGCGGTGTTGTTGCCGGCGCCGTCGTGGTTCACCGGGACACCGTCGGCGACAAGCAGTTCACGGCCGCCGACGGCGGTGCGCGGCACGGGTCCGCTGTCGGTGCGGGACCGGTACTCCAGGCCAACCGGGTCGCCGGGCCGCAGCGCGGCGAGAACGCCGGCGCCTGCCTCCCGGCCGACCAGCACGGTGCTGTCCGCCGCGATGGGCCCACTGCCCGGCCGGTCGGTCACCGAGACGACGTGGTCGTCCCGGATCAGCGCTTCGGCGACGGGAGTTGCGGCGTCCACGGTCAGCGCGCGGTCGGCTTCGCCCCAGCCGCCCGTGTAGGCGCCGATCCCACCGGGCGGTACGTTCGCCGCGTTGTACGCGGCCACGGTGTGCGCACCCGAGGGGACGGTCAGCGTCCCGTCGAAGTACAGCTGGAGTACCCGCCCGGCGTTCCCGGGACCGAAGCCCACAGCCCGGTTGGCGCCGGGGGCCGGGGAATGGACGGGTCTGCCGTCCTTGACGCCCGGCCCCTGGGGTGCGCCGGTCTGGTTGACGTCGAAGAAGTCCGCGTTGATGGCGGCAACGGTGCGCCGGCCCGCCCCCGGCTCGTGGCGGGCGGCGAGTTCGGAGACGGTACGACGGTCGGCGACCTTGCCCGAGGAGAGGTAGTCGGTCTGCACGCCGCTCCCGTCGAGGTCGACGGTCAGTGCGTCCACACGCAGCCACTTGTCCGATTCGAGCCGGTCGTACGAGGTGAGTTCGATGCCGGGGGCGACCGGGCGGGAGCTGCGCGCGGTCTCGATGCCGTCCCCGTCGGCAACGGATCTCGGGGTTCCGCCGGGCACGCTCGCGGGTGGTGGCGCGACGGGCCGTAGTATCTCCGCGGGGTTACGGGGACGGGGGTCGGGGGTGGTGTCGGCGGCGGCCGGGGAGATCGCCCCAACCGTCAGTGCGGTCAGCGTCGTGAGCACGACGACGGACCGGCCGGCGATGCCTGGGCCCACAACTTCTCCTGGAATGCAGCTGGTTGTGCACGTGGTAAGCGCTGTCAGCGGTCAGCATCGCCGTGCACACACCAACACACCAGGGGGTGGGGCAAACACCGGGAAGAAAAGGCGGAGGCGCCGGGGTTACGCCGCAGGAAGGATCAGTCGCGCTCGGGGACGGTGAACTCGCACCACACGCACTTCCCGCTGCCGCGCGACTCCACGCCCCAGGCATCCGCCAGATGGTCGACGAGGAACAGCCCGCGCCCGGAAACGCCCGATTCGCCGGCCTCTCTGGGCCGGGGCAGCGCGCTGGAGGCGTCCTGCACCTCCACCCTCAGCCGGCGCCCGCGCATCCCTTCACACGCCACCACACGGATCGTCACCACCGCCCCGCCCTCGGTGTGGACAAGGGAGTTGGTCATGAGTTCGTCGGCGACCAGTTCGACCTCGTCCGACACCTCACCAGCACCCCAGGCCGACGCGGCCGCTCGGATCATGTGCCGGGCCGAAGCCAGCGCCTGCGGCTCGGACTGGGCCACGTGCTGCTGCAGCCGGCCGGCCGCCTGCGGCGCGTCCGTGCCCCGGCGGCGCAGGAGCAGCAGCGCCATGTCGTCACCGCCGCCCTTCTCTCCGAGCATGTCGCACAAACGGTCCGCCAGTTGCTCGATGTCGGCGGGCCCCGAGCGCACGCACTGCATGAGCCGCTGGAGCCCGTCGTCCAGATCGGCTCCCGGCTGTTCCACCAGACCGTCGGTGCACATCAGGAGCGTTTCGCCGGGGTCGAGTTCCATCGTGGTCACCGGGTAGCCGAGCCCCCCGCCCGTACCGAAGTCGACCGACATCCCGAGCGGGAGTCCACCGGTCACCGGGATCGTGCGGCAGGTCCCGTCACCGCGCCGCAGGAACGGATCGAGGTGTCCGGCACGCACGATCTGCAGTACGCCCGTCGCGAGGTCCGCCTCAGCGTACGCGGCGGTCGCGAAGCGGTCGGTGTCCAGCTCGTGCAGGAACTCGGAGGCGCGCGCCATGGCAGTCGCGGGAGGGTGCCCCTCGGAGACGTATGCGCGCAGCGCGATCCGCAGCTGGCCCATGATGGCCGCCGCTTCCGTGTCGTGACCCTGGACGTCGCCGATCATCACGCCCACCCGGCCGCCGGGCAGCGGGATCACGTCGTACCAGTCGCCGCCGATGTCCTGGCCGAGGCGAGGCGAGCGGTAGCGTACGGCGACCTCCGCCCCGGGAACGCGCGGGATGCGGCGCGGGAGCATGGCCTGCTGGAGCCCTTCGGCGAGGTCGTGCTCCTGTTCGAAGAGGATCGCCCGCTGCAGGCTTTGCGCGATGCTGCTCGCCAGCGCGACCAGGAGGTTGCGCTCCTCGCGGGTGAAGTCGCTGTTGCGGGCGTAGAGAAGGCCCAGTACACCGATCGGCCGGGCCTGCGCGATCAGCGGAAGGTAGACGCCCTGGGTGACGGACAGCGGTTCGATGTGCGGCCACAGGACCGGATAGCTGGACTGGAACTCCTCGCGGGAGGTGATGAAGCGGGGCTGCAGGGTGCGCACCACCTCACTCATGGGAAAGGGGGCATCGATCCTCGTGTATTCGAACTCCGGTACGTTCGCGGCGAGCTGACCCTCTGCGACGAGGTGGATCCGCCCGCTTTCGACAACACCAAGCATCACGCTCACGGCGTCGAGATGTCCGAGTGCCTCGGGGTCCTTCAGCACGTCGGTGACCTCGCTGACGGTCCTGGCGTGCGCCAGGATGGCGGTCGTGCGCTCCACCACGCCGGTCATCCGGCGCCGTTCTTCATCCAGTTCGAACCGCGCGGTGGCGTCGGTGAGTTCTTCCGCGGCGTCCCGCACGATGCCGATGATCCGGTGGGGGCGGCCGTCCCGGTCGCGCTCGATGTGCCCCTGGGTGTGGGTCCAGCGCAGTGACCCGTCACGGGAGCGGATTCTGAAGTACGCGCCGTACGCGGTCCGGCCGTCCTTGAGAGCCTGCGACACCACGGTGTCCAGGCGCGCCGCCTCGGCCGGCGGAACCCGGTTCCTCAGGGTGGCCGGATGGCCGTCGTACTCACCGGCGTGCAGGTCGAAGACCTCGAGTGCGGGCGTGTCCAGATACATCAGCCCGCTGTCGAGGTCCCAGTCGAAGCTGCCCATGCGGTTGAGCGCGAGGCTCAGATCCGCATGGGCAGGCCAGTCGTCCGGCACCGATACGGCGGCCGGAGTCGCACCCCGATCAGCCATGCAGCCACTTTCTCACTGATCGCCGGAGTTCTCGAAGGGAAGCGAGCGACGCGCGCGGGCAGTGGATCCGCGCGACAATCCGGCCATGACTGATCCGCATGTGACCGTCGAGCGGCGCTTGAGCGTGTCCGCCGACCGTGCCTGGGAAGCGCTCACCGATCTGCAGGGCATGCCGGCGGTGCTGACTGGCGTGGAAAGCGTCGAGGTCCTCACCCCCGGCCCGTTCGCGGTGGGGACCCGCTGGCGCGAGACGCGCAGGATGTTCGGCAAGCAGGCCACCGAGGAGATGAGCGTGACCGCTTGTGAACGCCCGAAACGCTATGTGGTGGAGGCCGAGTCGGCCGGCACCCACTACGTGTCGGAGTTCTCGTTCGACCGGACGGGCCCGGAGACGACCACGGTGCGGATGCACTTCTCCGCGCGGCCGCCCGGAGGCTTCGCCGGTCTGCTGGCAAAGGTTTTCGGCGCCCTGGGCACCCGGGCTGTGGAGAAGGCCGTCGCGAAGGATCTGGCGGATGTTGCGGCCTCCCTGGAGCGTCCCGGGGGCCGGAACACCGCCTAACGGCTCGGCGGACCCGGGCGCAGAAGGGCCGGCAGGGTGTGCGGCAGCAGGGCCTCCTGCAGCCCATGGGCCAGCCGGTGCTTGGCGTCGTAGAGCCGGGCCCGTTCGAGCGCCTGGGCGATGAGACCGCCCAGACTGGTCAGGACGGGGACGGCTTCCACCCCGCCCTGGCTGCCGGCCAGATTCTCACGCCGAGTACGTCCGCCTCGGCGCGCACCGGATGCGCGGAGTTCTCCGCCCGCTCCAGCCGCAGGGCCAGACGCCCGCAGGCAGCCGTGAGGTGTTCGCGTTCCCAGTCGGAGAGTTCCGGAGGGTGGGAGCCGGGCCAGGTCAGGAACACCGCCCCGTACACCGTGTCGGCGGTCGCCACCGGGAGCGCGGCCAGCGTGAACGCGTACGGCAGGACCACCGCGATCCGCGGGTAGCTCCTCGCCATTTCCTCCTCGCTGCCCACCCAGACCAGTCGGCGCTGCCGCACCGCGGCGGCGACCGGGATCGGGGCGGCGAGCCCCACCCGCTCCCACGGAGCTGCGAACGCCCGCTGCGAACGCCCGGGGCAGCCCGGCCATCACGGCCATGTCCAGGACGGAGCTGCCGGGCGCCAGCAGGTACACCGCACCCGAGTTGCGTGGACGTCGTGCATCATCGCGGCCAGCGCCATCGACAGGAGCGGCTGCGGCTGGTGGTGAACCTCGTCCTCCCCCTCCGGCTCCGGCGGAGCGGGCTCGGACGGGTAGCGGCCGGACAAGCCGGCTCACCCCCTACCCCGCCGGCGCCGGAGCCGGAGCCGGCGAGTCGACGGGAGACTCGGGCGGCGGCGAATCGACGGGTGCCTCGGGATGCTCGGGCGGCGGGGAGTCGGCGGGGGGCTCGGGCGGCGGCGATTCCTCGGGCGGCGGGGGCTCGGGGCCGGGCGACTGCTCGGATGATTGGCCGGGGGGCGGCTCGGGCGCCTCCGACGGCGAATCCGGCGGGCAGCTGCCGCCCTCCGGGCAGGGCGGCTGCGAGGACGGCGGCCGGGATGTCGGGCCCGAGGGCGACTTGGAGTCCGACACCGAGGGCGTGGGCGTATGCCGTACCGGTGGCGGCACCTTCTTGTCCTCGCGGCCGTCGTCGCCGTGTTTACGGGCGAACCAGTCCTCGTTCTCGAGGTCGAAGACGACGAAGGCGTTGACGGTTTTGTCGGAAGGTGTCACGACCACGACGTTCGAGGGCTGGAACCCGGGCCACGGACGGCCCGTCCGCTGGGGCGTTCCCTTCAGGGCCACCGGCGGGAGCAGTGGATTGCCGCAGGCGCAGCGGACCCGCGGCACACCGCGGTCGTCGACGAGGACGGCCGTGCCCGCCTGCAGCACCGCCTGGTAGCTGGTGGGGGCGCCGTCCTTGTAGCCGTGGCTGGTGACTCGGGTGTCCGTACGCAGCTGAACGGGCGTCAGCGAGCGCAGGTACGCGGGGACGCCGGACGGCTGGATGCCCAGGACGGAGGCGAACGCGTTGTTCCTGGCCGGTTCGGCGGTGAGGGAGGTGATCTGCTTCTCGACGTCGCAGCTGGCTGTGTTGCGGGTCCCTCCGTACAGTCCGGGCGCCGAGCCCGCCACGCTGCGCGTGACGTTGGTCTCGGACGGCGTCGCGTCCGGCGGAGCGGTGGACGGGGACGGGGCTGCCGCACGGGCGGAGGACTCGGTGAACGGATCCGGCCCGGCCGTGGAGGCTGCCTGGAGGAAGACCTCGCCGTCCGTGCCCTGTGCGCCGTTGTCGGGGCGGGTCAGCACGACGGCGAGCACGACCGCCCCGACCAACGTGACAGCGACGCTCGCGATTCTGGGGACCGACCGCCACCACGGGCGGCTCGCGCCCCCGCCCTCATCGCGCCCCCCGCCTCCGGGGCCGGCGCCTCTGCCGCCCGGCCCGCCGTGCCCGCCACCGGACGGAGGTCCGGACGGCGGACCGGACGGCGGACCGGACGGAGGTCCGGACGGCCGCCCCGGCGGTGGACCGGGCGGTGGACCGGATTCCGGAGGGCCGCCCGCAAGGGGGCCCGAAGGAGGGCCTGCGGGGCGGCCTCCCGGGCGGCCGGACGACGGCTGGGTGGTCACACGCTCTTCTTTCCTGCCAGATAAGTGCCGTTTTCATGCGTTTTCTTCGCTCCTGCGACCAATTGTGTGCTCCGCACCCGTACGGCCCGCAAGCCGACGCGGTCGGCCCGCCCGGGGGGCGCCGCGTCCCCGCGCTGCTTAACGTGGCCAGGTGAACCAGAAGGGACCGACCTCCGCCCGCCGCGGCGCCGTGCCGGGCGCCGTGCACAACTGGCTGGACGCCCTGGTGGCGGTGCTCGAAGGGCTGGCCGCCATGGTGGTCGTGGCCGCCCTCGGTCTCTGGGCAGCCGGTGCGTCGGACCTGCCCGGCGGCGCGTTTCCGCGTGTCGTGGCCGCGGTCGTCGTGATGGCCGTGGGCGGTTCGGTGGACGTCACAGGTGGCGCCGGATTCCTCGCCGAGACCCACGCGGAGCTGAACGTGCTGCCATTGTCGGTGAGCCTCGTCGGCGCACTGGTGACCGCCTTCGGCTTTCTGCGCCCCCTGCGCCACCGGGCCATCGCCCGGCCGCGTGAGCTCGTCGCCCGGACCGTCCGGATGGCCGTGCTGTGGATCGCCGGCCTGCTCGCCCTCGCACTCGTCGCCCGGCACACCTTCGAGATCGGCCTCGGGGACTCCCCGATCAGTGAGATCCCGGGCCTGCTGGACGCCTCACCCACCGTCGGATTCCGCACCGACGTCCCCGCGACACTCGTCTTCGGCGTGCTCTGGCTCCTGGGTGTCCTCGTGCTGGCACTGCTGGTGTCCCGCCGTGCCCCCCTCCCCGCACGGCTGGTGCGCTTCCAGGGCTCGGTGCGCCCGGCTGCGTTCGCGATGGTCGTACTGCTCCTCGCGTGCGTCGTCATCGCCCTGGCCGTCGGTCTCGTCGTGGCGGCGACGCGGGACCGTCCCGCGGAGACGTTCGCCGTGATCCTCCTCGGCCTGCCCAACCTCGCCTGGCTCGCACTCACTCTCGGCCTCGGCGCGTCGTGGGAGGGGCAGGTCGAGGGCCCGTTCGGGCTGCCGATGCCCAGGGTGCTGGATCAGGTTCTGCGTACCCCGGAGACCTCCACTCTCAGCGTGGGCACGCTCGCCGACCACGACAGCCGGGCTGTGTGGCTGGTGGTGGTCGCGGCTGTGCTGCTGATCGCTGCGGCCTTCGTCATGGCGGTACGGTCACCCGCCCGGACGCGGTCCTGGCAGCACGCCGTGCACATGGCGGTGGCCCTGGCGCTCACCGTGCTGATGATCTGCCTGACCGTGCGGGTCTCCGCCCACTTCGGGCTGTCGCTGCTGGGCATCGGCGATCTCGATGGCGGTCTGTCGGGGGAGGTCTCTCTCCGGCCGCACCTGTGGCAGGCGCTCGGCATGGCAGTGCTCTGGGGACTCGCCACCGGTTTCCTCGGCAGCCTGATGGCCTCCCGGGTCCGCCGCCGAGGCGACGTGGACGAGCTGCGCCACCAGGGCTCGCCGAGCGCCGAAACCTGAACCCTGACACCGGCGGCCGGGCACGGCGCCGGTTCTCCGGGACGCCGGTGGTCCTCAGGCTTCACCCGTGCGGCCGCCCCGGTATGTCGGGGACAACCTGTGTGGGCTCGCGCCCGGCGGTCGTCGGCCCGGCCTGCGTGGGCTCGCGCCCGATCTCCGGCGGCCCGCCCCCCGATTCCCGCGGCGGCGTCGAAGCCGCGTAGGTACTGAGGTGCATGCCGTCGCAGTACACCCAGCGCTCGTGCTCCGCGTCGTACAGCCAGACCGCCTCCCCGTCGACGACCATCCCGGCCCGCAGCCCCTGCGTCCGCTGCCGGAACGTCTCGCCGTCGGCCTGGCCGTCCACCAGATCGCCCGCCGCGCTCCGGTACCTGGCCAGCGACTCCTCCACCCGGGCCAGCAGGGGGCGGGGGTCGGCCGTCCGGGCGAGCGGCTGGCCTGCGGCGGGTGGCAGGTCCGGTACCGCGACCAGCAGCCGTCCGTCCACCCAGGCCGTCCAGCCGTTCGCGCAGAGGATCCGCGCCCAGTCACCACGCCGGTCGAGGAGCCGTACGGGCAGAAACGGGTCGAGCGGTTCGGTGGGCCGGGAGACGTCCGGCGCCTCCCAGGCGGGCAGACCCTCTCTGGGGACCACATGGGTCGGGGCGAATTCCTCCGTGGTCATGTGCCGCCCCCTACTTCCGCATGACCGCGGGCTCGTGGCGGCGCAGCAGTTTCGCGACGCAGTACCCGAAGAGCAGGGCGAGCAGCACCAGCATCCCCGTGCTGAGCAGCCACACACCGGTGGAGTGCTCGAACAGCGGGTCGGTCGTCAGCTTGCCCGGGACGATCCGGGCGAGGTCGACGGTGCTCGCCATCGCCGCGAGTGCCCACCGCGCGGGGACCAACCAGCCCAACTGCTCCATGACCGGCACGCCGTGCACCTTCAGGAGGGCACCACAGAACACGAACTGGATGATCGCGACGAGCACCAGCAACGGCATGGTGACCTCCTCCTTCCGCACCAGGGCGGACACGAGCAGGCCGAGCATCATCGCGGTGAACGACAACAGCGCTATCGTGAGGGTGATTTCGAGCAGCGGGAGCATGAGTACGCCTTTGCCGCCGGGAGCGCGCAGATCGATGCCGACGAGAGCGACCGGGGTCATGACGACGGCCTGGAGCACGGTGATCGCGCCCAGCACGACCACCTTGGACATGAGGTACGCCGATCTGGACAGCCCGACGGCCCGTTCCCGCTGGTAGATGACCCGCTCTTTGACCAGTTCGCGGACGGCGTTGGCCGCGCCCGTCAGCACCCCGCCCACGCACAGGATGAGCAGGGCGCTCATCGCGGTGACCGTGTCGAGTTTCGGGGTGGCGATGGCCCGGACGAGCGCGCCCAGGATGAACGGCAGCGCGACCATGATGACCAGGAAGGTCCGGTCTGCGCTCAGCGCGGCCGCGTACCGGCGGACCAGGGTACTCAGCTGCGCTCCCCAGGACTGCGCCTTCGGGGGCGGCGCGACGTGGTCCGTCCCGCCCTCGTGGGGAAGCAGCGGCTGGGCGGTGGAGTTGGAGATGTACCGCTGGTGGAAGGGGGACGTGCGGTACTCCTCGGCCCAGTCGCGGTCGCGGTCGTTCTCGAAGGCCTCGAACGCCTCCGGCCACTGATCGAAGCCGAAGAAGGCGAGGGCGTCCGCGGGAGGTCCGTAGTAGGCGATGCGGCCGCCGGGCGCGAGCACCAGCAGCCGGTCGCACACGTCGAGGCTCAGCACGCTGTGCGTGACCACGATGACCGTACGGCCGTCGTCCGCGAGCCCGCGCAGCATCTGCATCACCGAGCGGTCCATCCCGGGGTCGAGACCGGAGGTCGGCTCGTCGAGAAAGAGGAGGGACGGCTTGGTGAGCAGCTCCAGAGCCACGCTGACGCGCTTGCGCTGACCGCCGGAGAGTCTGTGGATCGGCTGTTCCGCCCGCTCTTCCAGGCCCAGTTCGCGGATGACCTCCTCGACCCTGGCCCGGCGTTCTTCCTTGGCCGTGTCCTGGGGGAAGCGCAGCTCGGCGGCGTACCCGAGGGCCCGCCGCACGGTCAGCTGGGAGTGGAGGATGTCGTCCTGCGGTACCAGTCCGATGCGCTGGCGCAGCTCGGCGTAGTCGCGGTACAGGTCTCGGCCGTCGTAGAGGACGGTGCCCCGGTTGGCGGGCCGCAGCCCGGTCAGTGCGTTCAGGAGGGTGGATTTACCGGCTCCGCTTGGCCCCACGACAGCGAGCAGGCACTTCTCGCGGACGGGGAAGGACACGTGGTCCAGAAGGGTCTTCCGGCCGCCGTCGACGGTTACGGCGAGGTCCTGGACGTCGAGTGACACCTCGCCGATGTCGACGTACTCCTGCAGCTGGTCGCCGACCAGGCAGAACGCGGAGTGGCCGATGCCGATGACGTCACCGGGGCCGACGCGGGCGCCGGTGACGGGCCGGCCGTTGAGGAACGTGCCGTTGTGGCTGCCGACGTCGACGATCTCGTAGGTGCCGTCGGGATGTGCGCGCAGCTCGGCATGCCGGCGCGAGACCACCAGGTCGTCGATCACGAGGTCGTTGTCGGTACCGCGGCCGATACGGAGGGTGCGGTCGGGGAGCGGCCGTACCGACGTCGGCCGGCGGAAGGTGCTCGTGGCGGATGGTGCGGAGACGACCGACGCACGCGGCGAGGTTTCCGGTGGCGGCCGTCCGACCAGCACGGCACGCGGGCCGTCGGCGGGGTTGCCGAACCTGATCACGCTCCCGGGGCCGACCTCCGACTCGTGGATGCGCCTGCCCTCGGCGTACGTGCCGTTGGTGCTGTGCTCGTCCTCGAGCGTCCAGTGGCCGGCTGCGGGCCGCAGCACCGCGTGGTGCCAGGAAACCCGGGCGTCGTCGACGACGATCTCGCTCAGAGGGTCGCGCCCGACGTGATAGACCCGGCTCGGACTCATCACCGTCGAGCCCCCGTCGATCTCGAGGATGAGCTCGGGTACGGTCGGCGCGACGGGCCGATCTCCCATGGAAATATCGTAGCTTTTGCCCCTCGAGCGCGCCTGATGTGCGGAGGCTGGGAACAATGGCGGACAAACGCAGCGCGGGACTTCTGCTCTTCCGCAGGACGGCCACGGGCACCGAGGTGCTCATCGCCCATATGGGCGGACCGATCTGGCAACGGCGCGACGCCGGAGCCTGGTCGGTGCCCAAGGGCGAGTACGGGCCGCAGGAGGAGCCGCGGGACGCCGCCCGGCGTGAGTTCACGGAGGAACTGGGGCTTCCGGCGCCCGAGGGCGAGTACGTACCGCTCGGTGACGTACGGCAGTCGGGCGGCAAAGTGGTCACGGTGTGGGCCGTCGAAGGCGACCTCGATCCGGGCCTGGTCGAGCCGGGGACGTTCACCATGGAATGGCCGAGGGGCTCCGGCGACATGCGCGCGTTCCCGGAGATCGACCGGGCCGGCTGGTTCGGCCTCGAGCCGGCCAGGGCGAAGCTCGTGGCGGCGCAGACCGCCTTCCTCGACCGCCTGACGGCGCACCTGGAGGGTGTCAGGTAGCGCTGCGCTCGCTCGCCTCGCGCAGGTCGCGTTCGACAGCGCGGTTGTGTGCGTCGTCCGGCTGCCCGGCGGCGCTGCCCGGCCTCCCGGCGCCGAGGAGCTCACGCCACCGCTGTGTGCTCCAGTCGTTCGGACGCGTCGTCTCGACGAAATCCTCCAGCAGGCCCAAGAACCGCACCGGGTCCGTGTGGAAGGGGAAGTGGCCCGCGCCCTCGAAGATCTCCAGCCGGCTGCCCGGCATGGCGGTGTGCGCCTGGTGCGCGTGCCGCACCGGCACCACGCCATCACGCGATCCCCACAGCAGCAGGGTGGGCATGCCCTCGGCCAGGTAGCAGCGGTCGAGCATCGTCACCACCTGGCCACGCCAGTCGACGACCGCCCGCAGCGTGCGGATGAAGGCGCTGTGCGAAGTCGCGTCGGGCAACGCGTCGACGAGGCCCAGGAGTTCGGTGGCGTCCTGTCCAAGGTCGGTGTCCAGCAGTTTCATCAGCCCGGCGAAACGGCGGGTCTGCCACCGCACACCGGGCAGCCGGAGGAGGGAGAGCAGCAGATCCGCGCCCGGCAGGGACACAGCCCGCAGTACGGGGTTGACCTCGCGCCCCACGCCCCCCGCGCCGACCAGCACCAGACGTTCGGTGCGCTCGGGGTACTGGTACGCGAACTGCATGGCTACGCCGCCCCCGAGCGAATGGCCGACCAGTGTCGACCGCTCGATCCCGAGTACGCCCAGCAGGTCCCGTACGCCATTGGCGTACGCGGCCACCGAGTAGTCGGCCCGGGGCTTGTCCGACCCGCCGTGGCCGAGGAGGTCGGGGGCGACGACGGTGAACCGGCGGGCAAGTCCCGGAATGAGGTCCGCCCAGGTGGCGGAGGAGTCGCCTATGCCGTGGATGAGTACGACGGCCGGTCCCTCACCGGCGATCCGGTAAGCGCGCCGGTACCCGTGTACGACGCGGTGGTGCAGCTGCACATCGTCCTCGCTCACGGTGCGGAGCCGGCTCGCGCGCGCTGGTCCGTGCCCTGTCACCGTGACCATGTACCCGCCTCCCGGGACTCCTTGACGTACGCAGCTCCTTGGTCCGAGCCTAGAACCGTCGTCGCACAGAGCGTTTCGGTCACGTTTCGCTCCGGATACGCACTCTTGTGACTTTCTCGAATCCCCCCGACATTACAAGTCATGGCGATCGTGGCGCTGGTGGGGACGCTGGACACCAAGGGTGTGGAGTACGGCTGGCTGCGCGAGCGGCTGCTGCGGAGCGGCGTGGAGGTGGTGGTGGTCGATGCCGGCGTCATCGGGGAGCCTCGGATACGTGCCGACATCCCCCGCGCCGAGGTGGCGCGCGCGGCGGGAGCCGACCTGAGCCGCTTACGGGCGGACAGTGACCGCGGCGCGGCCGTGACGGCGATGGCCCGCGGGGCGGCGGCGACCGTCCTGCGGCTGCACGCCGAGAACCGGCTGCACGGCGTACTGGCGGTCGGCGGCAGCGGCGGAACGTCCATCGCGACCCGGGCGATGCGCGCGCTGCCGCTGGGTGTGCCGAAACTCATGGTGTCCTCGATGGCCGCGGGCGACGTCTCCCCGTACGTCGGCTCCGCCGACATCACCATGATGTACAGCGTGGTCGACATCGCCGGGATCAACAGTGTCCTGGCGCCGGTTCTGGCGAACGCGGCCGACGCGATCGCCGGGATGGCCAAGGGCTTCGCGACGGCTCCGCGGGCGCTGCTGCCGGCCGACCTCGGGTCGGGCGGCAGGCCGCTCGTGGCGGCGAGCATGGCGGGCGTGACGACGCCCGGTGTCGACGCGGCCCGCGAGCGACTGACCGAACTCGGCTACGAGGTACTGGTGTTCCATGCCAGTGGAGCGGGCGGGCGGACCCTGGAGTCACTGGCCGAACAGGGGCTGTTCGCGGGTGTTCTGGACCTGACGCTCTGTGAACTGGCCGACGAACTGGTGGGCGGCATCCTCTCCGCCGGACCCGGCCGACTGGGCGCCGCCGGCCGGCAGGGAGTCCCGCAGGTCGTCAGCCCGGGAGCCCTGGACATGGTCAAGTTCGGGCCGCTCGACACCCTTCCGGAGCGCTTTCGCGACCGCCAGGTCCGGGTGCACAATCCGTCCATCACGGTCATCCGCACGACGGAACGCGAGTGCGCCGATCTGGGAAGGGGAATCGCCGCCAAACTCCGGGAGTCCACCGGGCCTACGACGGTGTGCGTTCCGCTGCGCGGGCTGTCGACCCTCGGCGCACCCGGAGGCCCCTACCACCATCCGGTCGCCGACGAGGCCCTGTTCACGGCACTGCGGGACGGACTGCGGGACAGCGCGGTGGAGGTGGTCGACTTCGACACGCACCTCAACGACCCCGCCTTCGGCCGTGCCGCGGCGGAGCGACTGCACCGGATGATCACACGGCGCTGAATACGCGGACGTTGACGGGAACCGGTCGTGGCGGAAATGTGTCTGTCGTGGGGACAGTGGGTGCGCACGGGAACAGCGGGCACCCCCAGGGCGCCGCCGAGGGGGGCGAGATGGACACGTGGTCGGTCCCCGGGTACACGGAGACCAGGGAGCTCGGATCCGGTGGCAGCGGACGGGTCGTCCTCGCCGTCCACGACGCGACGGGCATCCCCGTCGCCGTCAAGTACCTCAGCGAGCGGTTGCGTCGGGACACGGCCTTCGTGCGGGAGTTCCGGGCCGAGGCACAACTGCTCGGCGGGCTGGACACGCCCCACGTGGTGCGCCTTTACGAGTACGTCGAGGCGCCGCACGGTGCGGCCATCGTCATGGAGCTGGTGGACGGCATCGCCCTGCGCACGCTGCTGTCCCGGGAGGGCCGCACGGATCCCGAGCCGGCCCTCGTGGTACTCAAGGGGTCTCTGCTCGGGCTGGCGGCGGCGCACCGGGCCGGAGTGGTGCACCGGGACTACAAGCCCGAGAACGTCCTGGTGGCGGTGGACGGTTCATCCAAGCTGGTCGACTTCGGAATCGCCACCGGCCGCGGCACCACCCCGGGGGTGGCGGGCACCCCCGCATACATGGCGCCCGAGCAGTGGAGCGGGGAGCCCGCTTCGCCGGCCGCCGACGTGTACGCCGCGACGGCGACGTTCTTCGAGTGTCTGACCGGCCGCAAGCCGTTCTCCGGTGAGAACTTCGCCGAGCTGGCGCTCCAGCACATCAGCGCACCCGTGCCGGAGGAGGCCGCTCCGGAACCGGTCCGTCCGCTGATCCGGCGGGGACTGGCCAAGGCTCCGGAGGAGCGGCCGTCGAACGCCGCCGCATTCGTGGCGGAGCTCGAGGAGCTGGCCGGGGCGGCGTACGGCCCGGACTGGGAAGAGCGGGGTCAGCGCAAACTTGCGGCGCTCGCCGCGCTGTTGCCGCTGCTGTTCCCCTCGGCCGGCGCACCGCCGGCGGGGACGACCGCCGTGGCGACCACCTCCCTGGGACGGGGGCACCGCCTCGGCGGAGGCCCGTGGCCGGGCAGGCAGGCCGCGCTGGCCGGGGCCCTGGCGCTGGTACTGGGCATGGTGCTGGCCATCTCCGCCCAGGCGTCCGGCGACGTGCCCGGGAAGTCGACGGCCCGGGCCGTCGCCACCACCAGCGCCCGCCCGGCAGATGCCGGGGCGGAGCCCAGCACTCCGCCGGCCCTCCCATCGGCGACGGTGAGCGCGTCGCCGACGGAGTCCGCCGGGCCGTCCGAACCCGCTGGGCCGGCCGAGTCGGCCTCGCCCCCGGACACTGCGACCACGGGAGGCGAGACGCCCGCGCCGCCACCGGCCGACCCGCCCACGACCCCGCCGCCCGTCGTCACCGATCCACCGGTCACCTCCGCCCCGCCTGTGGTGCGGGTCAAGTCCGTTGCCGTCACCTCACTGCGTCAGACGGGTCCGGCGACCGCGAACGCCACCGTCGACATCGTCACGGACGGAACCGGTCCGGTGACGATCACCGTGGCCTGGGCGACCGGCGAAACGAAGGGTGAGCCGGGCAGCCCGGAGGGCGCAGCTCAGACCTTCGAGCGCAGCGGCGCCACGCAGTACACGCTGACGCTCGACCACTCGTTCCAGGGCCGGGGCTGCTACTGGAGCGTCCGTGCCGACAGCGATCCGGTGGCCGCCGACGGCGGTTCGCAGCAACAGATCCTGACCAGGCGGTGCACGGTGCAATGAACGATCCCCGGACCCCCTTCACCCGGCAACCGGAACCGGAACAGCAACCGGTACGGCAACCGGCACCGGACCACGACGACGACGACGAGTACAGCGCGACCGCGCTGGCCAGCCACTGGATCCAGCGCCCCGAGCCGCCCACGCGACAGCACCCGCATCCGTACCCGCGGCACGACGCCGCCCCCGATGCGGCCCCCGACCGGGTGGAGGGCTCGGTCCTCCGGTTCGGCCCGGGGGTGACGGCCGTCGCCCACCACCGCCACGGCCGGGACAGCACCGCCACCGTCTGGCACGGGACCCTGCCGGGGCGGACTCCTCTGCCTCCCCGGGCTGGCAGGCAACGGTCGGCGGGGCTGCGCCGTTACTCCCTGGCGGCGGTGGTCCTGCTGGCCGCCCTCGCCTTCCTCGCCTGGCAGCGGTACGGGCCCACGATGGCGGTGCGGGGCGTGACCGTACAGACGCCCCCCCAGAGCCCGTCGTGCGACGGCACCGCGGACATCACGGCTGTGGTGAAGACGGACGGGCGCCCGGGCACCCTGGCGTACCGCTGGCAGCGCAGCGACGGCACCACGTCCGGTGAACTGCGCGAAGGCGTGTCGCGCGGGCAGCGGGAGGCGCGCCTTCACCTGTTGTGGACGTTCCACGGCAGGGGCGACTACCGGGCACGGGCGGAGCTGCAGATCACTTCCCCCACCCGGCACACCGCGGCCACCGGGTTCACGTACAGCTGCCCCTGACTTCCGACGTGCCGGTCCAGGATCACTGCGTCGTCCTGTGCACAGCCGGCCCGTGCTGTTCCCGCTGGGCGGCCCGGTCTCGGTCACCCTGGTGACGGCGTGGGAAATCCACCCGCTGCGTACCCGCCACGGCCTCACACTCCGTACGGCGCTGGATCGCTGAGCCCGAGGGAATCTCCGCCGTGCCGCACCGTTACGGGGTGCTGATCAGGTGCGTTGTCCGAGCACCAGAGGCAACCCGGGGGGAGTTCTCATGACCGAACGCGAGCGCGCCAGGACCGACGAGCCCCCGGAGCAGGAGAGGGTGTCACCGTCCGAACAACTGCTGTTCGGCGGCCCGCTCCGGTACGACATGGGCTGGAACAAGCACGACGGCTCCTTCCTCGAACTCGGTGTGCGCGCCATGGTGGCGCGCCTGCCCGGACTCGTCGCCATGAGTGTGCGGCTGGCCCACCGTGCCGATCCACGGGCGCTGCGCGTCGTGGCGGCGGCCGAGATCGGCCGGGGTGTGGTCCAGGCGACCGGTCTGGTCGCGGTCAACCGGGTGCTGAGCCATCTGCTCGGCAGCGGCGACACCGTCGAGCGCCTCCGCGGCGCCGCACCGGCGATGACCGTCATGGCTCTCGCCGCGCTGATCGGAGCGCTGCTGCGCTCGGCGACCACGGCCGGTACGGGACGGCTGGAGCCGAAGGTCGCGCGGGTCGCG
The DNA here is from genome assembly GCF_040682335.1 of Streptomyces sp. NPDC051219. Lineage (NCBI taxonomy): Bacteria > Bacillati > Actinomycetota > Actinomycetes > Kitasatosporales > Streptomycetaceae > Streptomyces > Streptomyces sp. NPDC051219. Next base: position 24,074 of record NZ_JBFBAS010000011.1, on the reverse strand, counting down.
ACGGAGACGTATCTGGAACGCGTCGCGAGGGTGGAGCTCGCGGCGGTGGAGGACGACGAGTTCCACAAGCTGCTCGACTCGGCCCAGTGGGGCGCGGAGTCGGCCCGCCGGATGATCCAGTACTGCGCCGAGGTGGTCAACGCCCTGATCTCGCTGATCGCGGCGGCCGGGGTGCTGGCTGTACTGCATCCCGAAGTCGTTGCTTAATCACCGTGTCGCATTCCCTGCGGTACACCTTCGAGTGATCCCTCGAAGTCTGTTGCATTCAGCTCGTGTCGAATATCTAGTCTCCGAACCATGCACCTGATCAGCTTCTCCGCCGTGGGCTGGGAGTCCTGGGATGTGGACCAACAGCCGCTCATCCGCGACCAGATGCCTGTGCTCATCGACGACGACCTGATACTCGAGGACGCTCCCGGAATGCCCCGCCCGACGGTGCTCGTCAACCAGTGGCTGCGTGAGCTGCCGCTGAACGGCTCCCCGGCCGTGCGTACGTGGCAGAACAGCGCCGGCTGCCTCCGGGATTGGCTGACGTTCCTCCAGGCCCGTGGCATCCGCCCCTTGGGCGACCGCACAGAACTGCGCGCCGCCTTGAGCATGTACGCCGAGTATCGACTGGGCGGCGAGTTGAAGGAACGCTGGGACCCCACCACGTGGAACCTCAACATGGGCATTCTGTCCGGCTTTTACACGTGGGCCCGAGACGAAGGCGTCGCTAACTCTGTGCCGTTCAGCTACCGGGTGGGCCGGCGCATGGCCGATGGCGTTCTGGTTGAGGTGGAGCGGAACCTCGCCAAGCTACGAACTCCGAGGCCGCACACGACGATCAAGTACCTGGAGCGGGACTTCGCGCAGCTGTTCGTGCGGGGCTTGGCAGGGCTCGGCCCGGATGGCGAGCCGGACCCGCTCTACCGCGGCCGGGAGGGGGCCCGCAACGCGGCGATGGGCTGCCTCGTGCTGTCCAGCGGTCTGCGCCGGCAGGAGTTCACGCACCTGACGATCTACGAAGTGCCGCCGCTCCCGCCCCGTCCGCGCAAGCTGCCCGTGCTGTTTCCACTGAGCCATGCGATCACCAAGGGGCAGAAGGCCCGTACGTCGTGGATCAGCTATGAGGCGCTCGCCGACGTGCATCAGTACATCGAACTGGACCGGGCGGCGTCGGCGGAGGGTTACCGGTGGCGACCACCGTCGAAGCTGGGGGAACCTCTGATCGTGGAGGAGCCTGACTGGGAAGGGGCGTTCCTCAACGGGGAGCGGCGGTCGTGGCGAAAGTTGCGTCCCGCCGAGCGGCTCCGCCTGGTGACTCCGGAGGGCGGGTCGGCGCTGGTGGGCCTGCAGTCCTCAGGGAGGCCGTTCGTGGACTGGGCGACGGTCTTCCGTCGGACGTCGGCCCGTATCCGCGAGCGGTTCGAGCTGCGGTTTCCGACGGTGGCCCCGCATCGGCTACGTCATTCGATGGCGATGGCGACCCTGGAGTGGCTGGTCACAGGCTATTACCAGCGGGCGGCCGCCCTCGCGGCGGGCACCGGGGATGACGGCGCGATGGCTCTGTATCTGACCCGGAACGACCCCATGTTGATCCTGCGGGACCTGTTGGGCCACCAGAGCGTGCTGTCGACGGAGCTCTACATCGCCCGCCTGGACGTCACGCGGATCTATCGCGACGCCTATAAGGACACGACCGGCGCGCCGGATCCGGGAGCAGTCGCCGAGGCCGCGGCCGAGTTCGACGACGAGGAGACGGTCTGATGCCCGCGTACGTGATCGACGAGCCGTTGGCCGTGCACTTCGTCTTCCCCAACGGCCGTGAATGGACGGCCTCGCTGGACGGTCTTCCCAACCCCGGACTGGCACGCGACCTGGCGCAAGGGCTCGCGGCCAACGCTCATCCGGATGGTGGCATCGGCGCGAAGAACACGGTCAAGGCGTACGCAGTGGCCCTCCGCACGATGGTGACTGCTCTGAGCAAGGCCGGGTTCGCCGGGGCTGCCTCGGAGCTGACGCGGGCGACTCTGGTCCGTTACTGGATGACCAGCACGGTCTGTCGCGCGGTGGTGAATGACAGCTGGGGCCGACACCGACGCGCTCTGGCACTGGCCGCACGGGGCGCGGAGCCGTCGACGGGCGCGGACCACAGCCCGCAGGACATCGCCTGGCTGCTACTGCGGGACGGCCCCTTCCCGGACCGGCCCGTGTACCGGGCGGAGACCCGAGACACGAAGTCGACACAGTGGGACCTGCGCCGGGCTGTGCGGCAGGTACGCAGCGATCTTTTTCCTCACCCGGTCGTCCAAGTCGCCTACTCCGTCCTGTTCGGCATGTACTGCGGGGTCGTGCCGGACGGGATCGATGATCTGAAACTGGACGGCCTCGAGTGGACCGGCGACACCGCGATGTTGATCACCTACATCAAGGGCCGTACCGCACGCGAGAGTTCCCATCTCCCCGCTCGCGCAGTGCGGCTCCTGGAGCGGTGGCTGGAGTACTCGGCTCCGCTGCGGAGCCTCGCCGACGACGAGCTCCGAGGGCAACTGTGGATCTCGTACAGCCCGAAGTGGTTCACGACGAGTGGAGGGTTCAGCCCGATCGTCGGTCCTCCGCCGGGCACGAACCGCCATCGGGATCTGGTGAAGCAGGTGGGCCTGGTGGACGATGCGGGGAATCCGTTCGTGATCCATCGCGGCCGGATTCGTGCGACGTACCACGAACGACTGGCGAGACGGGGATGGACCGGACGGGCCACGATCGATCCGAACCACACCGCCCGCACCGAAGGCGATCACTACGTCACGCCGACCAGCCCCGCCCAGCTCGACGCGGTGGAGTCGATCATCGAGGACGGCCAGGCCGACGTACTGCGCAAGGCGCTGCCGCCGGTGGTGCTCTCGGCGAAGCAGGCGGCCCGGTTCGCGGAGGACTTCCCTGACGAAGTGAAGCGGCTCGAGCTGGATGCCGTGGCCATCGCCGAGTTGGTCGGCGGCGAGCGTGATGTGTTCACTGCGGCGTGCGCCGATCAACTGGCCGGGGTTCACGGTCCGGCCGGGCAGCCGTGTCCGGCCCGTCCGTGGGTGTGCCTGCTGTGCCCGCTGTCGGTGTTCCTTCCACGTCACGCGGCGAACCTGCTGCGGTTGAACGCCTTCTTCTCGCGGCAGTTCCGGCAGATGCCCACGGAGAACTTCGTCCGGGTCTTCGGTCCGTACGCTGACCGCCTGGCCAACGAGATCCTGCCGAAGCTCTCCGAGGAGACCAAGGAGAAAGCCGCACGCGAGGTGGCAGACGACGACACTGATCTCCCGCTCCGGCCCGAGGAGGGAACCCTGTGATGCGCCTACCCGTATCCGCATCCCTGCCTCGTCACCGTCGGGTTGTCTCGGTCTTCGCCCAGGGGGACGTGTGTGAGATCGCCGGGCTGAGGCTGGCCGAGGGGGCGATGCGCCCGCGATTCGAGCAGGATCGCTGGGTGTTCTCCGGTCTCGTGGACGCGCACCGGATGATGAGCGAGCGCGAGCAGATCTGGGACTTCACCGAGATCATCAATCCGCAATGGCGGGTCGTGGCCAAGGAGATCCTGTTGGCGATGCTGGCCCCGCAGTACGAGGCGGTGCTGGAGTGTGCGCATGCGCTGCGGGCGACTCGCTCCCCTCGGACCCTCTACGGCTTCCTCGAGAAGTACATCGAGTGGTTCAACTGGCTTACAGAGAAAGGCATTACCACTCTGGGTGGTGTCTCGCAGGAACTGTGTGAGCGCTATCTGGAGGAACACACATGGAGTGTTCCCCACCCGGGGCGGCCCCGACGGCGTCTGGAGCCGTACTCGACCGTGGCGCACGTCAGGATCCTCAAGCTGATCGCCCAGTACGAGGAGCTGCTGTCCGGCGACGGCTACGAGGCGGGGTTCGTACCGTGGAAGGGGAAGACCGCCACCCAGGTCGTCGGCTACAAGTCGAAGGGGCCGAACCTGACGCCTCCCGTGCCGGACTCCATGCTGCAACCGCTGCTGGCCACTTGCCTGCACCTGGTCAACGAGGTGGGGCCGCATCTCGCAGACCTGATCGAGACGGTGCGCGCCGACAGAGCGGCCCTTCCGACGTCGGGCGGCGTGACCCTGGCGCAGCTCCCCGTTCTGCGGCAGGTCCTGGAACGCATGCGAGCATCGGGAGAGCCCCTGCCCGCAGTCGATGACGTTCAACTGCGCAAGCGGATCACACTGGGAGAGAAAGGCCCGCTGAAGCATCTGGGCTGGGAAGCCCTCGCCCGCACGGTCGGCGCCCGGAGATTCGGGGACGACGCGCGGCAGTCTCTGATCCCGGAGCTGACCGTGCTGGCCTCCGAGATCGGCTTCCAGCCGCCGCTGGCCCGGCAGGCCGCAGTCATCCCGCGTGTGGCCGACGGCGATCTCGTGCCATGGACGCTGCCGCTGGCCGACGGTGATCTCTTCTTCATGGTCGATCACGCGGTGACGGCCTGTCTGGTGGTGACCTGTGCACTCAGTGGAATGCGGACCAGCGAACTGCTGGAACTCGAAGCAGGTTGCCGGCTCCCAGCCGTGGCGACGCCCGGGGGCGGCCAGCGGTTCCGGCTCGCCAGCCGCCTGATCAAGGGGCAGAAGTTCGGGGGCGTCCCCGACGAGTGGGTGGTCATCGAGCAGGTGGACCACGCGGTGGCCCTTGCCGAACGGCTGGTGGACCGGCCGGCCGGTGAGGCACTGTTCGGCACCATCGACCTGGCCGGCCGGTTGAAGAATCTGCGCGGCTGGCTGGAGCGGACCGGCAACCGGGAACGCTGGGGCTTGCCGGTCATTCCCCAAGGTCCGCTCAACGCGCGGATGTTGCGCCGGACGCTGTCCCTGGCCATCGCGGAACGGCCCGGCGGCCTCCTGGCGGCGAAGGTCGCCCTCAAGCACATCTCCGTGGCCACCACTGAGGGCTATGCCGCTCGCCCCGGTGGCTCCCAGCGACTGTTCCATGCCGAGATCGAGGAAGCTGAGGAGGCCCATCACGTGCAGCTGACGGTGGAGGCATTCCGGGATGTCCAGGCGGGCCGGATGCCCGCCGGTCCCGGTGCGCGGAGCCTGCTCGAGGCGTTCCACCACGTGGACGCTCAGTTGAAGGACGCGGCTCGTACGGACCCGAAGATCCTCAAGGACGACCGTCACCTGGAGGGTCTCCTGCGCAAGCAGGCCAAGACGCTCCACGTCGGGCCCGCCAACTTCTGCTGGTTCCGCGACCCGTCCAAGGCCCTGTGTCTGCGCCTGGCCGGCACACCCAATGCCACGAAGCCGCTGGTGGGGATGTGTGACTCGGCGCGCTGCCCGCAGGCCACCCACCATCCCTGTCACCGTCCCGTGTGGGCCGGGCAGGCCACCGCCATCGACGTGTTCATCGAAAGCCCCCGGGTCGCCAAGGGCGAGAAGGTGCGGCTGACCCCCGAACGCGATCGCGCCCTACGAGTCGTTGCTGAGATCGACGCCGCCCAGACCGCTTCCATTGGAAAAGTCTGAGATGGCCCGGCTCACCGAGGAGTCCAAGACCCGTAACGAGGCCGCGATCCGAGCCGCCATGGAACGGATCCTGAAGGGAGATCTCCCGCCCGGCGGCAGGGCTGACCTGAAGACCCTCGCCGCCCTGGCCGGCGTGACCCGCACCGGTTTCTATTCCAAGAAGAACCGCGACGGAACCGCCCGGCCTGGCGCTTACCAGCACCTCGCCGAAGAGTTCGAGCGCAGGTTGAACGAACTCCGCGACGCCGGAGGGATCGTCGATCCCCGAATCGCGCAGATTGAACGGCTCAAGGCACAGAATGCCGAGCTCAAAGAGCGCATCGTCACCCGCGACGAGCAGATCGCGCAGCTCGCCGAGTTCAGAACCCTGGCGATCTCTCGCCTTGCGGCTCAGCACGACGAGATCGAGCGTCTGCGCAGGCAAGTCACCGACAACAGCGTCGTACGACGGCTGCCAGAAGCCACGAACCACATCGCGCCCTTCGGCTCGTGTAGTTAGGGCCGGTCGCGGTTCGTGACACGGGTCCGGTTCACCGCTTCACCGAAACCTCGGCGGTCGCGGTTCAGGACCCGGGCGAGGCGGTGGCGGTTCCGCTCGAACCCAGGTGGGATTCCCGGTCGCGCCGTCGGCGGGCGGCGCGACCGGGACGCGGCTCAGCTAATCGGGCCGAAGATCTCGGTGCGGTCGAAGTCGGCGTCCATGCCGTCCAGCACCGCTCCCAATTGCTTCTCCGCGTACTTGAAGTGCGTCTCCATGACCGCCTCGATCCCGTCCAGGTGGCGGTGTGCCACCTCCGGGTCGGTCGAGTCGGCCACCGCCTTCTGCAATCCACCGATGAGATGCTCGATCATGTTGTGGTCCTGAGTCAGCTTCGCGACCACCGGCGCCAGGTCGGGTCGCGCCCGCACCAGTTCCGGGAACAGCGAACCGTCCTCGGCGCGGTGGTGGCCGGACAGGGCAGCGCAGAACCCGTGGCAGAACAACAGCAGGTCGGTGGCGGCGTCAGCGGGGTCGCCGCCGTCCAATCCCGCCCGCGCCAGCGCCAACGCATTGCGCAGCTTGCCGTGCACCCGCCGCAGTTCCCCGCCCCAGGCGGTGACGCGGTCAGTCGGCAAGAACGCCCTCCCGTCGCAGCCAGGCCGCGCACGCGGTCGTCCAGGACGCGGTGTGCGGCTCGCGCGCAATGAACTTATGCGGCTCGCCGCCGTATTCCACGCCGTCGGCCAGGCCGATGCCGTGGCTGCCGCCCGGGTAGACGTGCAACTCCACCGGTACCGCGGCGGCCGCCAGCGCCCGGGTCCACTCCAGGGCGTTGGGCAGGCCCGGCGGGTCCTGAGCGGTGGCCCATACGAAGGTCGGGCACACCGACGCGTCCACATGCTTGGCCGGGGATAGCTCGTCCTTGATGGGCAGCAGGTCGCCGAGCAGGTTCTCGACCACCGGCGGCGGCAGCAGGTCGAGGTCGGCCAGCGCGTAGGCCAGGATCGCGAAGTCCGGTCGGGGCGGGGCGGCGACGACCTCCTCGATGGACAGGACCCGGCCGGTCATGAGCAGGCCGGCGAGTTGGCCGCCCGCGCTTGATCCGATGACGCCGACCCGGCCGACGTCGAGGCCGTGGTCGCCGTTGCGGATGTGGTCCAACCCGGCCCGGGCGTCTTCGAGCGGGGCCGGGAACCGGTCCGGCAGCAGCCGGTAGGACAGGACGAAGGCGTGGATTCCGAGGCCGGACAGCCAGCGCGCGTAGCCTTCGCCCTCGTGCGGTGGAAGTTCCCGGAAGCCGCCGCCGGGCAGGACGAGGACGGCGGGTCGGGGGCCGAAGAACCGGTCCTCGGCGGGGTAAAGCGTGATCTTCTGTGAAATTGGGGTGGGAATGGCCGGAGCCACCTTTCGATGCGACGCCTCCATGCCTGACGATCCATCCGCCACCGGCACGCGACGCTGCCTGAAACTATAACCGCCAAGGCCAGAAGGGCGGTTGCGTCGCGCTGCCGCAATGGCGTCAGGGTGAGCACGCAGTCTCCGAGGACCGCGAGTCGGCGTCATCGCCTCACACTGCGTTCTCGGCAACGTCAAGCGCGCCTTGCGCATGCCGCCTTCTCAAGCAGCCGCGCGGCGGCCCCTCCGACTGGGATGCTGGTTACTCGTAACACCCGGGAAAGGCACACGCTGATGCACCGCAGCGCGTCGCACGCCGGAGCGCCAGCCCTCTGGAATGCGACACGACCTGCGGGGGACACGGTGTCTGCAACGACTAATCCCGTTCTGCTCCCCCTGCTGGCCGTCATGACCCTGCCGAGTGCGTGGAGTTCGCTGACGATCGCCCGCCGCCGGTACGTCTCGTTCCACACCTGGGTCCAGCACGCCCGCGCGGGCCAGTTGCTGGGACGGCTGCTGATCGACACCCAGGCCGCGCCCGAGGTCCGGGTGCACGGCGTGGCGCCGTTCCTCCTGAGGCACTTCCGTGCGATGGCCCAGACCGGGGAGCGGGAGCAGACGCGGCTGGCGCGGCTCGCGGCCCGTACCGGGCTGATCGCGGCCGCCGGCACGGGAATCGCGGCCACGACCACCTACGGCGTGCTCGGGCTGCTGCTGTGGAGCGGTGCGATGGCACTGTCCGTGGCCGGCACGGCGGTCATCGCCATCCGGTCCGGGTCGTCCAGCCTCGAGAACCTCGTCGTGCAGATCAACTACCTGCACGAGGAGAGCCTGTTCGTCGGCGACCTGGACCGGCTGTGCACGGAGGCCGACCGGCGCTCGATCCCCGCGGGTGGCCGTGACCTGCCCGAAGAACTGAGGGAAATCCGCTTCTCGGACGTCACGTTCACCTATCCGGGTACGGACAACGAGCCCGCGCTGAAGGGCGTGGACGTCACCATCCCCACCGGTCGGACCGTCGCCCTGGTCGGGAGCAACGGCAGCGGAAAGAGCACGCTCGTCCGGCTGCTGTGCGGTTTGTACGCCCCGGACAGCGGCACCGTCCACTGGGACGGTGTGGACGCCGCCGAGGCCGACCGGGCGCAGATCTTCTCCCGTATCGCGGTGGTGGCGCAGGACTTCTTCCGGTGGCCTTTCACCGCGCGCGTCAACGTCGCCATCGGCCGTACCGACACCCCGCCCGCCGACGGACTGCTCGAGGCCGCGGCACGTTACTCCGGGGCGGACGAGGTGATCGCCGACCTCCCGCACGGCTGGGAGACACTGCTGGCCCGGGGCTACAAGGGTGGCCATCAGATCTCGGGCGGACAGTGGCAGCGCCTGGGCATCGCCCGGGCCCGGCTGCGGGACGCGGAGATCCTCGTGGTCGATGAGCCGACCAGTGCCCTGGACGCCCAGGCGGAACAGCAGGTCTTCGACCGGATCCGAGACCTCGCCGCCGAAGGCCAGACGGTCATCCTGATCACACACCGGCTGCACAGCGTGCGGCACGCGGACGACATCTACGTGCTCGAGCACGGCATGGTCGCCGAGCACGGAACGTTCGAGCAGCTGATGCGGCCCGGCGCGGCCGGCATCTTCCGGGAGATGTACCTGACACAGTCGCGCGCCTACCAGGTGACCGACGCCTCCGTACCGGCCCAGGCAGGCCGTACCAAGGCACCGGACGAGGCGCACCCGCACGCCGGCGCCCAGGTCGACGGTGAGCTCCACGGCTGACTCCTGCCGCCCGACGGCACGATTGCGCGGCCCATCGGCGGTACGTACCCTGGGCCTGGCGCCATCCCGCGCCTCACCCCCGTTCCGGTGCTCACGCCACCGGCGTCGTGGGGGCAAAGGGAGCTCATGCTCTCGGGATGCCGGCAGCATGCCCTATCCGGCGGGGCCGACGGGAGCGTGAGTCCTGCGGTCGCGCCGTTGGCAGGGAGCATGTGATGACCAGGCAGAAGTCCTTCAAGAAGCGCGTACGGACCCGTATGGACAAGACGGGCGAGAGCTACACCGCCGCGCGTCGCCAGGTGCTCGACAAGGCCGGGACCGAGCCCGCGGAGGCGGCGCCCGCGGAGCACGAGCAGGCGGCGCCCGCGGCCACCGGAATCAGGGCCCAGCAGCTGCCCGACGCGGCCGTCCGGGAGCGGACCGGTCGCAGTGGCGAGGAGTGGTTCACCCTTCTCGACACCTGGGGAGGCACCGAGCGCACTCACACCGAGATCGCCCGCTTCCTCGTCGAGGAGCACGGAGTCGACGGCTGGTGGGCCCAGAGCGTCACGGTGGCGTACGAGCAGGCCCGCGGGATGCGCGCACCGGGGCAGAAGTCCGACGGATACTTCTCCGCCGGGGCCAGCAAGACCGTCTCCGTCTCCGTCGACCGCCTCTTCGAGGCGTTCGAGAACACCGCCCTGCGCGAACGCTGGCTGCCCGGCGCGCGGGTCCGGGTGCGTACGGCCACCGCCGCGAAGTCGTTCCGGGCGGACTGGGAGGACGGACCGACCCGGCTCGTGGTCGGCTTCACGGCCAAAGGTGAGGCGAAGGCGCTGGTCGGCGTCCAGCACGAGAGGCTGACCGACGCCGACACGGCGGCTCGTATGAAGGCGTACTGGCGGGAGCGCCTCGCCGTCCTGAAGGACCTGCTGGAGGCCTGACCCGGCAGGTGTGCGTACGCGGCGGCACATGGACCCGCGGCACCTGGGCAGGGTGGGGCGCGGGGGGCGAACGCGAACGCACACCGGGCAGGAAGGGAACGCTCGTCGTGGACAGCACCGACAGCGCCGCACACCGGAACGAAGACTACGAAGAGACCGAGTTCAAGCGCTCGACCAGCCATTTCGCGGACCGGATCACCGCCGACGCACGGGACGGCTGGCCGGTCGCGGCCGGCCGCTACCGGCTGGTCGTGAGCCGCGCGTGCCCCTGGGCGAACCGTACGCAGATCTCCCGCCGGTTGCTCGGTCTGGAGCCGGCCATCTCGCTGGCGATCACGGACCCGGTCCAGGACGAGCGGAGCTGGCGCTTCACCCTGGATCCGGAAGGCAAGGACCCGGTTCTCGGCATCCGGCTTCTCAGCGAGGCCTACAACCAACGCGAGAAGGAGTATCCCGGCGGTGTCAGCGTGCCGGCGCTCGTGGACATCGCCAGCCGCCGGCTGGTGACCAACGACTTCCAGCGGATCACGCTGGACTTCGCGACCGAGTGGGGCGCGCTGCACCGCGACGGCGCTCCCGACCTGTACCCCGAGCACCTCCGCGACGAGATCGACGAAGTCATGGAGGCCGTCTATCGCGACGTCAACAACGCGGTCTATCAGGCGGGGTTCGCCTCGCGGCAGTCCGCATACGACGAGGCGTACGAGAAGCTCTTCGCCCGGCTGGACCTGCTCTCCCAGCGCCTGGCCGGCCGGCGGTACCTGGTCGGCGACACCATCACCGAGGCCGACATCCGGCTCTTCACCACCCTCGTCCGCTTCGACGCCGTCTACCACGGCCACTTCAAGTGCAATCGCAACAAGATCAGCGAGGACCCGGTGCTGTGGGCCTACGCCCGGGACCTGTTCCAGACGCCCGGGTTCGGCGACACCGTGGACTTCGACCACATCAAGCGGCACTACTACCAGGTGCACTCCGGCATCAATCCCACCCGGATCGTGCCATGCGGGCCGGACCTGTCCGGCTGGCTGACCCCGCACCACCGCGAGCAGTTGGGCGGACGTCCGTTCGGCGACGGAACCCCGCCCGGACCGCCGCCGGCAGCCGAGGCGGTCCCGGCCGGGGGGCGCGCCGCAGCGGCCTGACGCGCCCCTCCCCTTCTCCTGCGTCGCCCTCGCACGCGGCGAGCGGGGGCCGGTCCGGGCCGTCGGCCCTCCTGCCGCGTGCCGGCCGTCAGCCCACCTTGTGCCCGGCCAGCGGCGCGGTGTCCATTCCGCTGCCTTCCCGCAACCCGAGGAGAAACTCCTCGATGGCCTCGACGGCCGTGTGCTCGGCATGCCAGCCGAGTTCGTCCCGGGCCCGAGTGCAGTCCATCAGCGGCAGATGCAGCACCGCGTCGAAGAGCTGCGGCGATGCCGGTACGAGGTGCATTCCCCAGGCGGCGGACAGGATCGAGCGCGCCATCGTGCGCGGCACCCGCAGTACGCGCGCGTCGAGCAGCCGGGCCAGCACCTTGGCGTCGACGGGCGGCTCGGCGGCCACGTTGAAGGGGCCGCGGACCTCTCGCTCCACGGCGAGCCGGTACGCCTGCGCCGCGTCGTCGGTGTGCATGGCCTGGAACCGCAGCCCCGCGATGCCGGGCACGGCGGGCAGCATGCCCGGCCGGAGGAGGGCTCCGGGTATGAAGCGTCCGGCGAAAATACGGCGCTGTTCGCTCGCCGACTCCTTCTTGAACAGGAAGCCGGGCCGCATACGCACCACCCGGATGCCGGGATGCCGCGGCTCGAAGGCGTCCAAGGTCCTTTCCAGATAAGCCTTTTCGACGCAGTATCCCGCTTCCGGCCAGCCGTGGGTCGGCCACCCCTCGTCCACCGTACGGTCCTTGGGTCCCGGTGAGTACGCCCCCACGGACGAGGCGTGTACGAGTACGGGGACGCCGGCGGCCGCCACGGCCTGGAACACGCGTACGCTGCCCAGAACGTTCGTACACCAGGTCACCGCCGGTTCGTGCGTCGGCTGGAACTTCCAGGCGAGATGGACGACGGCGTCCGCGCCTTCGAAGTAGCCTTCCAGGCCGGGGTCGATCGACAGATCCGCGGCGGCCCACTCCGTCTTCTCCGGTGACCAGGCGGGGATCCTCCGCGCGATGCCCAGGACGGACGCGATCGACGGGTCCTCACCCAGTGCCTTCACCACGCTGGTGCCGCAGTTCCCGGTGGCACCGGTGACGACGACCCGCTTGCCGGACGAAGATCCCATGGGTCCGCTCCCTCCTGGGAGACCCCCCTGCGCAATCGGCGGCACCCCGCGTGTCCCGCTCCCCCGCCGCCGCTCCCCAGTATCCCGTCACGCGGAACTCACCGTCCACTCCTGGCCCGCAGACACGGTGTGTGACCGGCCGGCCGGTCCTACGTTGCGGGGTCCTGCGGCGCGGTGCAGGGTGGAACCCGAAATGCTCATGAGACCCCGGGGCACACACAAAAGTGAGGCGAGTCTGGCATGACCTCAAGTCATGCAGTCTATGGAGCGCCGTGCTGGGTCAGCCTCATGGCCCGAGACCTCTCAGCCGCGCAGGAGTTCTACGGCGCGGTCCTCGGCTGGACGTTCCGTCCCGCGACGCGGCTGGGCAAGGAGTTCTCCGTCGCCATGCGCGACGGGGTACCCATCGCCGGTATCGGAGCGCTGGCGCACACGCTGCAGATCGCGGTGTCCTGGACGCCGTACTTCGCCGTCGACGACGCGGACGAGACCGCCGCGCGCATCCGGGAGCGCATGGGCACGGTCGCCGTGGGTCCCCTGGCCTTCGGAACCGGCCGCGCGGCGCTCGCGGCGGACCGCGACGGCGCGGTGTTCGGCTTCTGGGAAGGCGAGGTGCTGCCCGACTGGACCGCGACGGAAGGCAGCTCGCCGGCCTGGATCGAACTGCGTACCCGCAACGCCTTCGACGCCGCCATCTTCTACGGCGAGGTCCTCGGCTGGGCCGGTGGGCGTCCGGACTGCTGCGAGGTCGACTACGAAGACGACCATGTCGTCCTGCGGCAGGGCAACAGCATCGTGGCGAGGCTAAGCAGCGGCGGCGTGGAGGCGGCTCCCGACCCGCATGTCCGCCCGCGGTGGCACGTGTACTTCCTGGTGGACGATGTCGAGGCCGCGGTGCGTGAGGCGGAGCGGCTCGGCGGAAGCGTGGCCCCCACCCCGGAGGCCGACGCCGCGGCGGGCAGGGTCACCCTGCGCGATCCGGACGGCGGACTGTTCACCGTGGCGGCCCACGAGTAGGGAAGGTCTCGGATCAGGGCCGCCCGGCCCGGTCAACGGCTTGGGGAGGACCCGCGCCGGGGGCACGGCGCGTGCGGGTCCACTCGAGGAGCTCGTCCGCGGTCCACGTGTTGACCACCCGCTCGGCCGGCACGTCGCAGTCCTCGGCGCGTGCGCATCCGATGATCTGCCAGTCGAGCTGGCCGGGCGCGTGGGCGTCCGTGTCGACCGTGAAGAGCGTCCCCGCGGCCAGTGCCCGGCGGATCAGACGCCGGGGCGGGTCCTGCCGCTCGGGGCGGCTGTTGATCTCCACCGCCGTGCCGTGTTCGGCACATGCGGCGAACACCCGCTCCGCGTCGAACTGCGATTCGGGCCGCTTCCTGCCCGCGAGCAGGCGGCCGGTGCAATGGCCGAGCACATCGGTCAGCGGGTTCTCGACCGCCCTGACCATCCGCCGGGTCATCGCGGCCGAGTCCATGCGCAGCTTGGAGTGGACGGAGGCGACGACGACGTCGAGCCGTTCCAGCAGCTCCGGTTCCTGATCGAGGGAGCCGTCGAGCAGGATGTCGCACTCGATTCCGGTGAGGAGGCGGAAGGGAGCCCACTCCCGATTGAGCCGCTCCACGATGTCCAGCTGCTCCCGTAGCCGTTCCACGGACAGTCCACGCGCGATCGTCAGGCTGGGCGAATGGTCGGTGAGCGCTGCCCACTCGTGCCCCAGCGCGGCGGCTGCCCGGCCCATCTCCTCGATGGGGCTGCCTCCGTCCGACCAGTCCGAATGCAGGTGGCAGTCACCGCGCAGCGCCGCAAGCAGCCGCTCGCCACCCTCGGCCAGCGGCGCCGCCGCCTCTTCTTCCAGTCGCCGGAGGTAGCTGGGCACCTCGCCCGTCAGCGCCTCCTCCACGACCCGCGCCGTCTTCGGCCCGATGCCCTTGACCTTCTCCAGCGTTCCGTCAGCAGCCCGTCGGCGCACCTCATCCAGCGGCATACCGGCCAGAGCCTGGGCGGCGTTGCGAAAGGCGCGCACCCGGTAGGTCTCCGCCAGGGAACGCTCCAGGAGAAAGGCGATCCGGTCCAGTGCCTCCACCGGGTGCATGCGCGGCTCCTTCGCCTCCCGACACCTTCCCGCCCAGTCTCGGCGACGTGCCGGACCCCCGCATCCCGCGTTGCGTGAGCGACCGGGGCGCGGCAAGGTCGGTGATGCGAGCTCAAGGAGGACACACCCATGCCCATCGCAACGGTGAACCCCGTGAACGGTGAAACGCTCCGTACGTTCGACGCGCTGAGCCCCGAGGAGATCGAACGCAGGCTGGCCGCCGCCGCGAGCGCGTTCCGCACGTACCGCACCACCGACTTCGCCGAACGGGCGCGGCTGATGAACGCGGCGGCCGGTCTTCTGGAGGGCGACCAGAAGGACATCGCCCGCACGATGACCACCGAGATGGGCAAGCCGATCGCGGCCGCGCGCGCCGAGGCGGCGAAGTGCGTGAAGGCGATGCGCTGGTACGCCGAGCACGCCGAGGCGCTGCTCGCGGACGAGCTGCCCTCCGAGGCCGACGTACGGGACTCGGGCGCGTCCGCGGTACGGGTGTGCTACCGGCCGCTGGGCGCGGTACTGGCCGTGATGCCGTGGAACTTCCCGCTGTGGCAGGTCGTACGGTTCGCGGCTCCCGCGCTCATGGCGGGCAATGTCGGCCTGCTCAAGCACGCTTCGAACGTTCCGCAGACCGCGCTGTACCTGGGTGACCTCTTCCGGCGGGCGGGCTTCCCCGAGGGGTGCTTCCAGACTCTGCTGGTGGGCTCCGGCGCGATCGAGGCGATTCTGCGTGACGACCGGGTGGCCGCGGCGACACTCACCGGGAGTGAGCCGGCCGGCCGGTCGGTGGCGTCGATCGCGGGTGACGTGGTCAAGAAGACGGTCCTGGAACTCGGCGGCAGCGACCCGTTCGTGGTGATGCCGTCGGCCGACATCGAGCGGGCGGCCGCGACCGCCGTGACGGCACGGGTGCAGAACAACGGGCAGTCCTGCATCGCCGCCAAGCGCTTCATCGTCCATACGGACGTCTACGACGCGTTCACCGAGCGCTTCACTGCGCGCATGGCGGCGCTGACCGTGGGCGATCCGATGGCGGAGTCGACCGATGTCGGTCCGCTGGCCAGCGAGCAGGGCCGCGCCGATGTCGAGGAGCTGGTGGAGGACGCCGTACGCAAGGGTGCGACGGTCCTGTGCGGTGGCGGCCGCCCCGAGAACCACGACCGTGGCTGGTTCTACTCCCCCACCGTGCTGGCCGGCATCACTGCGGAGATGCGTATCCATCGCGAGGAGGCGTTCGGGCCCGTGGCCACCCTCTACCGGGTGTCGAGCCTCGACGAGGCGGTGGACGTCGCCAACGACTCGCCCTTCGGGCTCAGTTCCAACGTGTGGACCCGCGACGACGGCGAGGTGCGGCGCTTCGTACGCGACATGGAGGCGGGCGGGGTGTTCTTCAACGGCATGACGGCCTCGCACCCCGCCTTTCCCTTCGGCGGCGTCAAGCGGTCGGGCTATGGGCGTGAACTCTCAGAACACGGCATCCGGGAGTTCTGCAACATGACGACCGTGTGGCACGGCTGAAATCGACCCCTACGCCTAACAATCCACGGTTCAAGGATTTCTCTGCCTTAAATTCAGCTGATCAACTAACCGGAACAGCTTTCTTCGGCCGTTTGCGGAAAACCCTCCCCCACAGGTCAACCGCACCGCGGCCGCCACAACCTGCACTCGAGCCCTCACACGGAGCGACCGGATCTGGTCGTAGGGTGAAGTGGTCTTCATCCGCGTGAGCAAGACTCGCGTCCGATTTCCGAAACCTCGACCCAGAGGAGTGTTCGAAATGCGGTACACCGCAAGGAGTCTGACGCTTGTAGCCGCCACCCTGGCGCTCACCGCGCTGCCCGGCGCCGGCACGGCCGGTGCCACGCAGTCCGGGGCGGACAGCCTGTACGCACCGTCCGCCCTGGTGCTCACCATCACCGAGGGCGCCGACCCCGAGAGCGGAACGGTGCAGCGCGCGGTGACCATCAGCTGTGCACCCACCCCCAGCGGTACACACCCCGACCCGGCCGGGGCCTGCGCCGAGCTGAGCGCCACCGAAGCCCAGCTCGACGCCATCACCGTTCCCGGCTCCCACGCCACCTGTACCAAGGAGTGGGACCCGGTCACCGTGACGGCGGACGGCGTGTGGGAAGGCCGGCGCCTCTCCTACGTCCACACCTTCGGCAACCCCTGCGCCATGGACAGCGGCCGCGGCACGGTGTTCAGCTTCTGAGGACCGCTCGCCGGTGAGGAGCTGCGGCCCGGCGGGGCCCGCAGCTCCTCAAACCGCCGCAGCTGAGCGGTACGAGTCAGCGCGCTCCGCGCGGGTGGAGCCGAGGCCTGGTGGCGTATCCGACGCCGACGGCGAGGACGGTCCCCGCCACAGCGAGCAGGACGCCGGCCGGAGGCCAATCCGCGCGGATCAGCCACGCGCCGGCGAGGCCGCCCAGGAACATCGCCAGAACGGAGGCTGTCCTGCGAGCCGTCGCACCGCTGCCGTAGCCGAGTGCGGTGTCGTGCCCGAGAGGCGATCCGCTGATCATCGCGGTCATGGCCCGGGTGACCAGAGTGGTCGCAGATCCGGCACATGAGCGCGCAGCGTGGTCACGTTGCGTACGCCCATGGCAAGCGCCACCAGGGCGATCACCACCACATGCCGGCCGGAGGGCGAGCCGTCCGCCCGCTCGAGTCCCCAGGCCGCGAACGCCGCGACGGCCAGCAGACACGACTCCACGAGCAGCGCCACGACGAACCACCGGCGCTGCCGGGCGTCCACCCCGGACTCCAGCCTGGCGCCGGCGACCGTTCCGAGGGCGAACGCCCCGAGCGAGATGGCGGACGCCGCGGCGGACAGACCGCCCTCGCGCATGAGGGCGAACCCGAGGAACAGCACATTGCCCGTCTGCATCGCGGTGAACACGGGTCCGAGCGCGAGGAAACTGACCGCTTCGACCATGCCCGTCGTCATCGTCAGCACCACCATCACAGCGGTCAGGGCACCTCCGGGCTTCGGCTGCAAGGGCGCTCCTGGGTGCGGCGGTGTCCCGCCAGTGTCGGCACACCGCGCCCGCGCCCGGAGGATTGCGCCGACCGTGGGCAGGGCCCGGCCGACCTGCCTACCCGTGCTCCGCCCGGAACCCGCTTACCGCGGCGCCGCGGCGAGTTCCCGCACCGTCGCCATGTCGCTGAAGGGGAGCAGTTGTTCGCCGACGATCTGGTACGGCTCGCTGCCCTTCCCCGCGATGAGGACGATGTCGTACCGCTCGGCGGCGGACAGCGCGAAGGCAATCGCCGAGCGGCGGTCGGCGATCCGCTCGAAGCGCGTACCGGTCCCGGTCAGACCGGGGGCGATCTGGTCCAGGATCCCTTCCGGGTCCTCGTTGCGGGGGTTGTCGGAGGTGAGGACGCACAGGTCGGAGAGGGTCCCGGCGATCTCTCCCATCAGTGCGCGCTTGGTGACGTCCCGGTCGCCGCCGCAGCCGAAGACGGTGATGACCCTGCCCGGGGCGAAGTCGCGGATGGCGGTCAGCACTTTGTCCAGGGAGTCCGGGGAGTGCGCGTAGTCCACGATCACCGACGTCCCCCGCGGCGTCTCGAAGCGTTCGAGCCGGCCCGGGACCGGGGGCATCCGGTCGAGCGCCGCAACCAGCCCTTCGAGGTCGTGGCCCAGGAGATGGCAGGCCGCCAGGGTGGCCAGCGCGTTTGCCACGGAGAACCGCCCTGGTACGGGGATCGCCGCCGGATAGACGCGGCCGCCGTAGTGGAGGTTGAAACGGGTGCCGACGGCCGTCATCAGAAGGTCGGTCGCCCGGTAGTCTGCCTCGGCCTCGAGAGCGTACGTGGTCACCTCACCGGGCATCATCGCCAGGATCGAGGCGCCGACCGGGTCGTCCGCGTTGACCACCGCACGCCGGCAGAGTCCCTGGAACAGGCGCAGTTTGGCGTCGCGGTAGTTCTCCATGGTGCCGTGGTCGTCCAGGTGGTCCTGCGTGAGGTTGGTGAAGACCCCGACGTCGATGAAAGCCTCGTCCACCCGGTGGGTCAGCAGGCCCATCGAAGTGGCCTCCAGGACCACGGTGGCGACCCCGCGGTCGCGCATGCACCCCAGCAGGTACTGGAAGTCCGGCGATTCCGGAGTGGTCAGTACCGACCTCGGCATGGGGATCAGCGCGTCTCCGATCCGGCTGCCGGCCGTCCCGATGACTCCCACCTTCGCACCCTCGGCGATCCGCAGCAGCGACTCGACCATGTACGACACCGACGTCTTCCCGTTGGTGCCGGTGACGGCCACCATGTCCATCTCCCGACCGGGCTCGCCGTAGTACCGGGAGGTGACCACCGCGGCCGCTTTCCGGGCGTCCGGCACGCGGACGGCACAGAGCCCGGCGGCGGACGCCCGCACCAAGGCGGGAAGGTCCGGTGCCGCGCCGTCGGCGCTCTCCAGCAGCACCGCCACCGCACCGAGGGCGAGGGCCGGTCCGACGGCCTCCGGGCCCCCCTCGCGGTGACCGGGCACGGCGATGAACAGCGAACCCGGCGAGACGCGGGCGACGTCGAAGCACGTGCCGGCGGTGATCCTCGTCTCCGGATCGCCGTGGAGTACCTCGTGGTCGTGTCCGGCCAGCAGTTCGCTCAACTTCACAGGAGTCCTCTCGAAGGGACGGCAGATCGTGCCACGAGGAAGGAATTCCCCGGGCTGGGTCGAGGGCGGCGCGAGCCCCCGGAAAACGGCCGACGGAGAGTGCTAGCCGTGGCCGTGCAGCGCCCGGCAGCAGGCCGGGGGCGCGATCGGGCGCAGCGCGCGAGGTGCCTGCCCCAGGCACTCCCTCACCGCGTGTGTGCAACCCATGCTCGGAGTGTACGGGCCGGCGGGTGTCCCGCCGACGCCGTCAGGTGCCGGGCGCGGCAGGCGGACGGAGACTGGAAGGGCAGGGGCGGAGAGGAGGAGCCATGACCGAGAGCCCGATGGGCGACGACGTCTACCAGCCGGACGGGTCCGAGGTGCAGGACGACGCCGGGCTGCTGGACGCCGAGGACACACTCGAGGACCCGGCGAAGCAGATCCTCGCAGAGGGATACTCCCCGCCGGAGCGGCCCTGGGCCGTCGAGAAGGTGGGGACCACGGCGTCCGAGCAGCATCGGGGCGAGACCCTCGACGAGCGGCTGGCCCAGGAGGCGCAGGATGTCTCCGCCCCGGAGGGGGACGGACTGGGGGACACGTGGGACACCGACGGCGAACTGATCGACGACGAGGTCGGCGAGACGCGGGCCGGCCGCCTGGTGGCCCCGGACGAGGGCGCGCACTCGATTCTCGAGAAGTCCTTGATCGCTCACGACGTGGGGATCGACGGAGCCGCCTCTGCGGAGGAGGCGGCCGTGCACCTGATACCGGAGTCCGAGGAACCCTGACCGGCCTTCCGTCGGCAGAGCCTGCCGGGCGCCACCGTCAGCCGGGGGAAGGACCTCACCGACGCGCAACGTCTCGACCGGTTCGCCCGCAAGTATGCCCACGACGGTTGCCAGGTCAGAGAAGTCCGGCGGTTCCGCACGACGGCTTGAGTGGCTACGCCTGGTCCGTCCGCTTCACCGAGAATCCGTGACAAGTTGATTACCGCGCAGAGGCTCGCTCAACGCCGCTGAGGGTCTAACTGCGTGACAACCACGGCGGACAGTGCCGAACAACGGCGGACGCATAGGGACGGCAGACAGCAAGGTCCCCGACGAGTACCGCCGCGCCCAGTTGACCGGGCGCGGCGGGTTCGGCCTTGAGGAGACCAGGGATCAGATAGCGTCCCTCGCCGAAGTGGTGGCCGCGGATGATGCCGTCCGCGTCGACGAAGTACAGCGCCGGCCAGTAGTGGTTGTCGAAGGCGGACCAGATTCCGTAGTCGTTGTCGATGACAACCGGGTAGTTGATCCCTCACTCCGTCATCGTCTGCCGCGCGCGCTCGATCTCGTGCTCGAACGAGAACTCCGGCGTGTGGACTCCGACGACCACCCCGTCGTTTCGGTAGGCCTGCGACCAGGCACGGATGTACGGCTGCGCGCGCAACCAGTTGCATGCGCTTCAGAGTCCAGCAGGCCAAGAGAACCAAGTGGCCGTGCAGGTCGGTGCGGCCGAGCGGCTCGGAGTTGCGCCACATGAGCCCGGCCACCTGCTGACGGAAGGTGGTCTGCGGGCAGTCGCGGTTGCAGCAAAGGAGCCGGCGCATCCGCAGGTCGATGACCACCCTGCGGCCCCGGGACCGGAAGGTCCGCCAGCTGCCGCACGTGATGACCGTGCAGGCGATCGGAAACGAACCCGCAGGCAGGACACATGGTCATGAACCTCCACGTCTCCACCCGTATCAGCTCGCCCTCGACCCACACGTGCCTGATCGCCACCGAGGCCATGCTGGGGAACAACTGCTTCGGCGGCCAGGATCTTTAATGCAGTCGCACTCCATGTCGTGGGTGCAGCCGTGGTCGAGGAGCTCGATGATCTGGCTGTACTGCTCGAGTGAGAGCCTGTGCAGAGCGACGTGTGCGCGAGTCCCGTCGCCGACCGCGAGCCATGGATCCGGGCGCCGCCCACGTTGACCATGCACAGTGCAGGCGGCCGGGTATCGGCGAATGCGGTGTGGATGCCGGCGGCTTCGTTGAGGGCCATGGCGACGGTGTGGGCGGCCGCCTTCCGGGCCGCCTTGACCGCGTCGAGGGCGGCGCGTACGGCCGCCAGTACTGGCGGGCACGCGATTCGGTCCATGTGCCATGTCCGAAGGAGCCGGGCCGTAGGTCTGTCTGTCGCCAGCGGCCCGCCATGACCGCGGAGATGAGGATGTGGTGGGACTGGCGGGTGCTGGACGGTCCGGGCGGTTGACCTCGACCACGTGGTGGCCGTGCTGCCGCAGTCACCGGGACAGGCCGGCGCTGTAGCAGCAGGTGCCTTCCAAAGCCACCTGCTCGACGGTGCCGAGGCTGGTGGCCCATGCCTCCAAGGACGCATAGCCAACCGGTGTTGAGGGGATGACGAGCGTGCCGAGCTGGCGCCCGAGCTGGTCGAGAGCGGCAGCGACATGGACGTCGGCGTGGGGTGTCCACACCAAGAGTCACGCTCGTGCTGGGACTCCAGGGCACCTGTCCTTTTGCGGTCCGCCGGGCTGGAGCTGCACCGACGGAGCACCGGGACACAAGTGCGTGAGGCGTGCGAGCCAGGCTCTTATCAGGTCACAGCCGGCGGTCGCTGTCTCGTACTTCAACCAATGCCAGTGCGGGGTTCCCCGGGCGACTGAACAACCGATCCGGCTTGCCTCGTAAGACCACTGCCGATCCGCCTATGCCGAAAGTCTACTTGTGGATCAATGTTCCAGGGCAGAATTCTTGGTCCATCAAGGCCGACCGAAGTACCAGCAAAGGGTGCCGGCCAGTTGTTCGGCGAGTTGACCGATCAACCATCGCCTTGTGGCGAGATTACCCGTCCATTCAGAGATTCCCGAAGGTTCCGAATGATCAAGAGTTTTCGATTCAAGGCTGGAGTGGTCGCCGCGGCGGCCATGGCGGGCCTTCTCGTGTCCGCCCCCAGCGCTAGTGCGGCTGGAAACTGCAACCATTACGGGCAGGCGGGCTACGCACAGCTGTTTACCACCACCAACTACACGGGTGACTGCTGGGAGACGCCTGTCACCACGCAGCAATGGCTCCCCGACTACGTGAAAAACCAAGTCTCTTCCCTCAGGTTTTGGTCGCGGACGGAGCCGGTCCTTGAGCGCAAGCTTGTCCTGGTGGATTACGAGAGCGGGGCAGCATTCACGGCCCAGCCGAGTGAGTGGTGGTCAAGCCTTCCCTCGTGGATGAATGACAAGGCTGACTGGATCGAGTTCCCAGGGCGCTGATGTTTTCATCTAGGGAGACTGAGGCAACTTGCACAGTCGCCGGATGAATGCAAGGTGCATTTATAGTGATTTTCCTAGTCCTGGATGCTCACCAGATCTTCAAGGATGCTGGTCGCAACTACACGTTCGTTTCGCGCCGGCTGACGACACGCAAGGAAGGAATTAGCATGAATCTTCGTCGATCGACACTGAGGTTTGGAATAGCCGCTGCCGCGGTGACTGGGGTGCTCGCCGGCACCGCGACGTCCGCAAGCGCAATCCCGTTTGGCCCCATCAATAGCGGAAGTGGGGGCTGTCCCGCCAACCACGTATGCATGTGGAGCGAAAGCGACTTCCGGACGGGGGAGAGCCGATACGGAGTCGTCGGCTCAGCGGCGTGGGATGCGCCCCATCCCAATACACAGGAGGTGGAATGGGTTGGTCAGATGGGCGGCTGGCAGGGAATGCGGGATAACGCCACCTCCGTGGTGAACAACACGTGGAACAACGTCTGCTTCTACGAGAACACCTGGTACAGCGGTCTCGAATTCAGGATCCAGGGCAAGGAGAAGTGGGCCTACGTGCCGTGGTGGATCGACAACAAGATCGAGTCCCTTAAATGGTGCTGAGCTCGTCCACCCATAGCCAGCTGTTCGGCCGGGATCGCGCCCAGGCAACTGGGGCACGGTCCCGTCGAATAGCGGAGACCATCGCAGGAGCAAGTGATCACGCCCAGTTGATCCTACGATGCGTTTTCAGCCACCAAGTCGAGGAATAACCGAAAGGGTGTTCTAAATATGCGCAGATCGATGATGAGGCTAGGAATAGGCGCGACCGCGCTGGCCATAGTGCTCGCCGGCACGGTCACGTCCGCAAGCGCTACCAAACGAAGCATCGGGACCGGAGTTAATTCGTGCCCCTCCAACTACGTATGCGCGTGGGCCGGACCCAACTTCATAGCAGAGGAGCCGTGGCATAAGTTTGGCGCCATCGCGGCGGACGAGTCAGTACCCGACATGGGCAAGATAGCTACAGGCGTTGATTCCACTACGTGGGGGATGCAGGACTTGACCTCCTCCGTGGTGAACAACACCTGGAGCAGCATCTGCTTCTACGAGAACACCTGGTACAGCGGTCTCGAATTCAAGACAGGCCCCAGGGAGCAGTGGGCCTACGTGCCGTGGTGGTTCGACAACAAGATGAGCTCCTTCAAGTGGTGCTGACCGTTACGCGGGGTTTCGCTTACCCGGGCAGTCCGTCCGGCGATCGAACGAAGCTCCCCACCGGGTAATCTCCAGACGGTCCGGCCATGAAGGCGGGGCCTCCTACACAGCTCGAGGGTGTCGAATCCGACCGAGCAGTAGGAGGCCCTGCCGCAGTTGGCGTGGAGGGGACGGGCGGGCTTCCTGCCGCCCGGGGCTCCCGCCCCGGCAAGCCCAGTGTCCGGAGCGGTACGGCAGGGGCATGACTTGCTGCTTGTGCTTCTGAGCAAGCTCTACGCGCTCTTCGGTGGCCGGGGCCGGGCCTGATCCAAGACATCCGGCTCGACCGCGGAAACGTGATGACGGTGCGGTGCGGCCGCGGTCGAAAAGAAGCAGCGTCTGCGGGAGTTGCGGACGCTCAATCCGCGACAGGGCGATTGCAAAGTCTCATGATCTTGGATCTGTGCTGGTCAGCTGAGGCCGAGGAGAGTCAGCGGCCGTTCGAAGGGGTGGAGGGCTATCTCGCGGAGTCCGGCGGCGATGTTGGTGTGGCCGGCGTGGCGGAGCTGGTTGATCGCGAAGCTGCGGAGGGTGGCCATGTTCTCCGGCCCATG